>JBJOFM010000229.1:0-4274 GCA_046048755.1 Bacteroidota bacterium
CAAATGGGGAACTAAAAAAACTAATAAGCACAGAACCAAGTTAAGCCCCGATTCTATATTAATCTCCAAATCGAAGCATATAGAACATTGTAATTATCATTAACAAATGGAAAAACGACGGGGTGGTTTCTTTTACAGCACCGAAAGAAATTATAATGCCCCCAGGCCAATTTCTGTATTTAGCTGAAACGTCCGGAAGTACGGGAGAGCCGAAACAAATATTGATAGAGCAAGCGGGTATTGAAACCTTATTAGCGGATTGGAAAAATCGCTTGAACATTAAAGAAAACGCAGTACATCTCTGTCTTGCAGACATGCGATTCGATGTCTTTTTCGGAGATTTATTCCGAAGCCTTTTTCTTGGAAGCACCTTAGTACTTGCAACAGAAAACGAACGCTTATCACCTCTTCTAATTAGTCAACTCATTACGAAGTACCAAGTGAGCCATCTTGAATCCACTCCGTCGTTTATTCAACTTATCCTAAAAAATAAGCCGAACCTGGAGGGGTTAAGTCATTTAATTTGTGGTTCAGAAGCCCTAACGTATTCCCTCTACACTGCCTTTAAAAACTTGGATGGAATTAATATTTATAACAGCTATGGGTTAACCGAAGTAAGCATAGACTCTGCGCTATACCCACTTCTTGACATGAATCATCAATTTCCACTTGGAGCTCCGCTCGGGGATCAGCAATTTACGGTTCATGGACCAAACGGAGACATTGTTCCGATAGGTATTTGGGGAGAATTACACATTTCAGGGCCTTGCGTTGGCACTCCTTTATCAATATCCGATCGATACATTGTGCATGAAGATGGTACACTTACCTATAAAACGGGAGACCGAGCATTCATACACCCTATCCATGGACTCATAATCTCTGGAAGGTTACAAGATGACTTCATAAAAGTAAATGGGAAACGAATTCCGAGTAGACGAATAGAACAACTGATAGCTTCATTTGAAGTATTGACACAGTGCTGCGTAATTGAAATTAACGGCGTGAGTGTTTTACTTCATGAACTTAACTTAAGCGAACACGAAATAAGGACCTATTTATCCAAACATATTCCATCATACCAGCAACCAGATCTTATTCAATTCAATACCACTTGGCCTATAAATCAAAATGGAAAAATCGATAAGAAAACCTTAAGCAAACAAATTCCAATCCAACAAGATTTAAGGAAACAATGGCAACCTAATGCGACACAAAGAGAACAGAAAATTTACCAAGTTTTAAAATCTTTTGAAAAAACATACGGAGATTCAGAAGATTCTCTGCTTGCATATGGTTGGAATAGTATAGATTTGCTTTCGCTTTGTAATGAGCTTACGATTAATGGAATTGTTATTTCTTCTCAAATAGTTATGGCCAAGCCATTTATAAAAACCTTAATTGAAGAAGAAAATTCAGAAAACGACCGTGACTCATCGCATGAAATCAATATTGATGACATTGACATGGATGATATCCTTGGAATTTTGAACCGCTAATGAATTTTTCTAAAGACGATATACAAAAAGCATTTAAAACGACCCCCATCGAGGAGAGCCTTTTGGTTTTTCAATCTTCAAATGACACGACTAGCTACATAGAATATGCTGTACTTGCCCTAAGGACTCAACGGTTAACCGAAGGCGACATCAAGCGTTGGATAGATTCTATTGAACGACTCAAAGATTGCTATCTCTATGAGCAGACCAATCCCCTCAGAATTCGATTAAAAAATTCATTTTACCCAATAACAAAAGTAGATAAACCTGAATTTACAGATGTTTCCCAAGTGAATTCTTGGATTCTTACGCAAGACCATACCTTTAATGTCCAAAAACCTCCTTTATTCCAAGTATATCTAATTGAAACAGGACTTGGTCAATGTTTTTGTTTAGTATATCATCACCTGTTATTTGATGGGATTTCAGTTCAACTTGCCTTGTCCGCACTTAACTTAAATTCAAAACTTACGTTTTCAGATTGGAATCCGAAATCCCAATCCTTAGCAACTGAAAAAATTGAACTCTCTCCATTCAGCTTAGAGCGCTTAGTGCCACCTCCCGTAACCCCTGAAAAAGGATATATTAGAGAATCGTTTGAATTGCTAAATGTGTCTTATGAAACATTTATGCTGGAATGGTTAAGGTATTTGCAACAAGCTTCTGGATCAGAGGAAATCATTATTGGGGAGGTGTTCTCTGCCAGGGATTCATCCATTGAATCCAGTACGGCCCTCGGATATTTCGTACAAACATGGCCTGTAAGAATCACTTCAGACCTTACACTTGAACAATTAAAGCATACAAGGGAAGCACTTAAAGCGCAAGCTACTGGTTGGGTAAAGGACCATTTTACACAAAATGCATTTGATCACTGCTGGGTTGTTGAACCGTCCCTCAACTCCGACATTGAAGCCTATTTTTATTCAAGACCACATTATGTCCTCACGATTGTGTTAAGTCCGAAAGGAAATAACCTTGGCGTTAACTTTTGCTGGAATCTTGAGAAAATCGACCGAGGGGCAGCGCTAGAAATTTGTACTTCGTTCGTTCAATCGCTCAAAGGAAACAATGCTTCAAAACAAAGTTTAACTCCATATAAACCACGCTTCCATTCCATACTCGATCGCTGGGAAGAAATGGTACAACAATACCCAATGCATAGTGCAGTAGAAGATCATACGGGATGCGTTTTGAATTATACTGAATTAGATAAGGCATCAGACCGTTTAGCAAGCATGTTAAACATTAACAAAGGTGCATGCGTGGGTGTGTATACTTCCTATTCGGCTTCAATACCTATTTCGTTTCTAGCGATTTTAAAATGTGGAGGGATTTATGTGCCACTTGACCCCACAGTATCAGCGGATCGTCGAGCATTTATTATTGAAAACTCTGGCGTTGAGGTAATCATTTCAGATCTGAACCCAAGCTTTAATGGACGAATAATCGACCCCACAAAACTAAGTGAGTATTCGACCTTCAATCGGAGCCAAAGCGAGCTCACGGATACGTGTTATTTAATTTATACCTCGGGCACCACGGGAATACCCAAAGGATGCGCAGTAAATCATTTAAACCTATTGAACCTTTTTGAGGGTACAAATACACTGTTTTCATTTAAGCCTGATGACCGATGGATATTAGCCCACAGTTATGGGTTCGATTTTTCAACTTGGGAAATTTGGGGGGCATTGTTAAATGGAGCTTCACTCTATATCCCAGATAGAAAAGAAGTTCAAGACACCTTCAGATTCCATAAATTATTAATAGAAAAGCAGGTTAATATATTAAACCAGACACCAAAATCATTTTACAACCTTATGTTGGTGGATGAAGACCTTAAGCAACTTAGCCATCTCGATTATGTGATTTTTGGAGGAGACAAATTACAAAGCAACCGCTTGTCATCTTGGTTGGAAACCTACCCAAACATGTCATTAATTAACATGTACGGTATCACAGAAACGACTGTTCATGTTACGTTTCAGAAAGTCCAACCTGAACTCCAAAGTAACATAGGCAAGGCCCTACCCGGCTATGAGGTTTGCTTGATGAATGAGGCCGGAAGGATAGTTCCGCCGGGATTTCTTGGAGAAATTTATGTGTATGGGAATGGGGTTTGCAATGGCTATTATCAAAATCCGTTATTAAGCGATGAAAAATTCGCCGAGAATGAGCTCGGCCGACACTATAAATCAGGAGACTTGGCCTGGCAAATTGAAGATTCGTATTATTACCTCGGCCGGCGAGATCGCCAAGTTAAAATTCGTGGGTTCCGCATCGAGTTAGGTGAAATCGAATATTTACTAAAAAAGCATGTAGCAACATGCGATTTCATAGTACTATTTGTTCAGGACAAATTAATTGCATTTTATAAAGGTGAATCCAACACGCTTAATCCGGATCAATTTCGAGGAATACTTGCAGACTACGCCATCCCTTCATCCTTTGTTTATGTTTCAGAGTTCCCTTTAAACCAAAGTGGGAAAATCGATGAACGGGCCCTACTAGCAAAGTCGAACACCCTTGTCCAAACTCAGGTGGGTTACAATCATCTCTCCGCTATCTATCAAGAGTTCTTGGGGGCTTCAATCGACTTGAATCGCTCATTTCTACAAAATGGTGGTGATAGTATTCTTGCGATTCGCTTAATTAATCGATTAAAAAAAGAAGGTTGGGAATTAAGCGTTCAAACCTTGTTCAGCGAGACAGCGCTTGCCAAGTTGAATCCAAAGCAAAACAAGGAAGCAACTCCGATGCAAAATCCAATTC
>JBJOFM010000230.1:0-5010 GCA_046048755.1 Bacteroidota bacterium
GTGCATACTTTCGACTCGGCTGCCGAAATTTTGTCCAAAATTTTGGAAATTGAACAGCAGATGGGACGAGTGAGAGAAGATACTCTGGGCTATCAATCTCGAATTATTGATATTGATATTGTTGCTTTTGACAATGAAATAATATCGACTGAGCAACTTAAAGTTCCACATCCCTTGATGCAAGATAGAATCTTTGTTTTGAAACCGCTGTTGGATTTAAATTTAGAATGGATTCATCCTATACTCCAAAAAGATATATCCGAGTTATTGTCTGAAACTAAAGATACATCAGATTGTAAAGTGGTTCAAAGTCTAGAAAGTCCATTGCGAAAAATCAGCTTGGAGCAGTTCAATTATGTTGCTTTTGAAGGGAATATTGGTGCTGGAAAAACTACTTTAGCAACAAAAATAGCCGAAGATTTTAATGCTAAATCTGTTTTGGAACGTTTTGCTGACAATCCTTTTTTGCCTAAATTTTACAAAGATCAAAACCGATATGCATTTCCATTAGAAATGTCTTTTTTGGCCGATCGGTACAAACAACTTTCGGATGATTTATCGCAATTTGATTTATTTAAAGACTTTGTTGTAGCCGATTATCATATTTTTAAATCCTTAATTTTTGCAAAAATTACCTTGGCGGATGATGAATACCGATTGTACAGCAATTTGTTTCATATCATTTACAAAGAAATGCCTAAGCCCGATTTGTATGTGTATTTGTACCAAAATTCGGAACGTTTATTGCAAAATATAAAAAAACGAGGCAGAAGCTACGAACAAGAAATTCCTTCCGAGTATTTAGATAAAATTAATACGGGTTATTTGGATTACATCAAATCACAAACGGATTTAAATGTCTTAATTATTGACGTATCAGATCGTGATTTTGTTAAAAACCATGCTGATTATCTGTATATTTTGAACGAAATTCAAAATAAGATTTCTTCAAAATAAACTATCTTTTTAAGGAAAAATGACCTCTTTTCTCCGGTGTATTTGCATCAAGTTTAAACACGAACCAATAATCTGAAGCAGGCAATGGTTGTCCGTTAAATATGCCATCCCAGCCTATACTGTTCGGTCTTAATTCTTTTAGTAATTTTCCGTATCTGTCAAAAATACGTAATTCGGCAGTGGGATACGAAATCATTCCTTTAACAGTCCAGTAATCGTTATACCCATCATTATTTGGGGTAAAGAATTTTGGTATGCTTAGAACGGTAATTTCTTTAGAGACCAAACCACAACCGTTTTTATCGTTAATCAATACTTGATGAATTCCCCCTGGAACATTGGTAAAAAGATTTGAATCTTGCCAAATTCCGTTCAAGTAGTCCATGCTGTATTCATAATCGCCAGGTCCTGTTGTATTAATGGTAACAGTATTTAAATCTACTAAATCTACAATGTCAATGGATGTAATAGTCGCCAAATTAGATGCTGTAACTTGTATAGTCCTGGTTGCGCTGCATCCAGATTGATTGGTCACTTCGACAGTATAGTTTCCTTCGGAATTTACGCCTAATGTTGGACTAGTTGCTATAGAATTACCTCCGTCTTTTATCCAATTATAATTATAATCGGAAAGTGTAGGATTATCTATAAAACCAGGTGATAAGGTTACAAAGAAGGCAGGTATATTGGAACAGATTAATTCGGTAGCACTTAATTCAATTTTAGGTATTGGATGAACTTTAAAAGGGATTATTATAGTTGCTGAACAATTGGTGTTTATTGGATTTTCCACAACTACGGTTACATTTTGTGTTGCAGATACAAATGGATTGGGAAGCGGACTTGGTAAAATAGTATTGTTTTGATCGTAATATGTAACAGTCATTCCAGTTTGTCCACCTAGGATAGTAGTTTGAAATGTCGAAGTGTCAAAAGCATATTTGCCATCTTGATTTGCAGGGTCAGCTTCGTCATCACAAACGGTTGTTAATGTTGATGGAATTGGTGTTGCTGTTGGAATTACATCTACATAAAAGGATATGGTTGTTTCTGCAAAACATTGTTGAGGAGAATTGTTAGTAACTATTGCCTTTATAGTTTGAGTTGCACTAGAAAAAGTTGCTGGAAATGGACTTGAAATCAGCACACCGTTTGCATCCTTTAGTGGATTGTTATTCTGATCCAAATAACGCACAAGAACATTGGTTTGACCGTTTAATAAATTGGCTTCTAGGGTTGAAGTATTAAAATTTACTATTCCACTGGAGTTACTATTACATGCTCTTAGATCATTTATTGTATTGGCTTTTGGTAATGCTTCAACATTCAAACGAATGTAAGGCCCAACTCCAACACAAGAATTGGTAACAATATCAGTTTCTATTCGAACCCAAATATCTTGGGAGTTAGCATAACCAATATTTCTGTAATGGGCAATATCTGTTATAGCATTCAATTGTGATAAGGCGTCTGCTTGGTTTCTGTAATAGTTGATAGTATAGTTTTGGGATTGAGTTGGTAATTGAGCAAGGATTGCTGCCCTTGTTGTCGAAAAATCAAATGTAGCAATCCCGTCACTACTGTTGTTGCTAGTTGAATTGTTTCCGTTAGTATCTAAGAAATCATCACAAACTGTAAACGAAAAAGTTGAAGAGGGCTGAAAATTAGTCGTAGGAACCACCAGAGTGATTTGGGCAGGAGAACTACATCCAGTTACGGCATTATATACCCGAACTCCAATAGGCATTGTGCTTGACGTTGTATTATTAAAACTGAATCCATTTGGTATTAGATCAGAAAGTATTTCGTTTGTGGCACTGCTAAATGAGTTAAAATATTTGAACGTTTCATTGGTATAATTCGCTGAAATTAAATCATTGTTCACAGTTAAATTAAAAGTGGTTTTTCCATCCGAAGTTGCATCGGTATCACATTGGGTGATGGAGGTGTTTTGTACAACAGGCAATGGGTTTATCGTAGCGGTAATTTGGGTTCTATCGGCAGCACAACCTGCACTTACGAAGTAATTGGTAGTACTTGTTAAATTGGGGCTAGTGAAATTATTTCCTGTTGCAATTGGGTTACCTCCTGTCGCAGTAGTATACCATTCGACAGTGCCATTTGTAGCAACTGCACTTAATGTTACATTTCCAGGACCACAATTGGAATTAGAATTTACAGCCGTTATTTTGCCAGCCATAGTCAAAGAGGTGCTGGCAGAAAACTGAAGAGCATCTACATCTCCTGGTACCATTCCTCCATACTCTACGATATAACCTTTGGGTTGGTAAGCACCACTAGCGGCTCCTGTATTGGGTAAATCATTCCAAGATCCAGGAATTCCAACGCCCGGAGCAGTGATGTGAGCATAGTCCTCATTTCCAGCTTGGTTTGGTTCATTTGTATTCCAAAATGCAAAATTAGGGGTAGAACCGTTAGCTAGTCCATTCCAAAAAATGGTTCCAGATCCTCCATTGGCTTGTCCCTCGGGTCCAGTTACCCATTTCCATACTCCTTCTGCACCTTCGTCTGTACCGCCAATCCATCCAGTGCCAGGCGCCTGTTTACCTGCTAATTGGGCTTCATCTGCAGCAGTTAGAGTTGCCAAATACCCTTGTAGTCCATAAAATGTTTTGGTAGCCGCTGCTGCCTTTGCATTGGACCAGGTAATACCTAAACTTGGGAAGTATTCATAATAGTGGCCATTTCTGGGTAAGTAATTGGCATTGCCATTTCCTAGTGTAATTGAAAAATTACGGGTTCCAGTTGGGTTGGGATTGGAACTGAAAAACACCACATCTTTGATGGCCGCTTCAAATTCAGAATAAAGAACTTGTCCGCCACTAAATAGACTTGATAGGACTAATTTTCCTTCTGGGGCATTCCATGTTGCAGTAACGTTTGGATGTGTTCCCGACGGATTGGTAATTGCCAATAAATCTTCTCCCAAAACATAACCAGAGGCAATTTGTATTGTTACAGCTGTAGTGGTTAACTCAGTTGGGTCGTGAGTAATTGTAACAGTAGTTACAATATTAGCTAAAGATTGCGGACAATAATTTGCATTACCAGTGGCAGAAATTGTTGGTGCTACCGGCGCAACATTTTTTATTAAAGACGGATCAATATTTTTAGGAATTGCAAATCCCAAATGGATTCCAAATACTATAAATAAAGCTAAGAAGGGAATTTTAAAGCTATTCTTCATGCTATAAATTTAGTACTTTCAACGGATTAAGCGAATTTATTTTGTGAAATGCATTTTTTGAAACAAATCCCAAACTACAATTCCAGCACTTACTGAGATGTTGAGTGAATGCTTTGTTCCTAGTTGGGGTATTTCGATAGCGCCATCGCAAATAGCAACTGCGTCTTGGGCTACACCAAAAACTTCGTTACCAAAAACTAATGCATATTTTTGATTGTTTTCAACTTTAAAATTTTGAAGAAGAATAGCGCTTTCTACTTGTTCGATGGCAAAAGTTAGAATTTTTTCAGATTTAAGTTTAGTAATTACATCCAATACATTTTCAGCATGCTCCCAAGCTACTGTTTCTGTTGCGCCTAAAGCAGTTTTGTGAATTTCTTTGTTGGGTGGAATAGCCGTTATACCGCACAAGTATATTTTTTCAATTAAAAAGGCATCAGCCGTTCTAAACACAGATCCAATATTGTGCAGACTTCGAATATCATCCAAAACCAAAATTAATGGCGTCTTATCTGATTTTTTAAAATCTTCAATCGATTTTCTATCCAGTTCGCTATTTTCTAATTTTCTCATTTTAGTTTAAGTCTAGGCATAAAAAAAGCTTCCGTAAAAGTAGGAAGCTTTTGTGATTATTTTGAAATAAAATTAGCTTTTAGCTGACGCAGCTACAACATTACCTTTAATTGTTAAAACCTTTGTAGGTTGTCCAGCAGCATTTGATGAAATGGTTACTGTTTTTGTAAAAGTACCAGGTCTACTGGTATCATATTTTACTCCAATTGTACCTTTTGAACCAGGAAGAATAGGTTCTTTTGGAGTTGATGGTACTGTACAACCACAAGATC
>JBJOFM010000231.1:0-3577 GCA_046048755.1 Bacteroidota bacterium
CTTATTGTCTTATGCGTTGAGTTCAATTGCATTATTGGCTATGGCACATCAATTACAATCAGAAAATGAAGAGAATTTAAATTTCGATGTGTTCAATGGTTTAGCAAAGAAACAACCGGCGATGGCCTTGTTGTTGTCTATATTTGTATTTTCAACTGCTGGAATACCTGTTACCGCTGGTTTCGCTGCAAAATTCTATTTGTTTTCTAGCACATTTGCTTCTTATCCCTTGCTGGTATTTATAGGTTTATTGGGATCTGCAATCTCCATCGCCTATTACTTTAAGTTTATAAAATCGGCTTATTTGGTTTCGGCTACCTCCGAAAATACCATTAAAGAAAACCGTTGGGTTTATTGGTTATTGGCGTTGGTGTTAGTTGCTGTAGGTGTCTTTGGAGCTGCGATTCTCCAATTCGTTGCGGTTTAATTAAATTCAAATCCAAAGCGAAATACAAAGGCTCCAAATGGGGAGGCATTGGCTAGTTTCCCATTGACAATAAATCCAACAGAAGCCCATTGCGACTTACCATTGGATAAAATTCCTCCCAGAATTACCGGAGAACCGATCCACTGCCGTTGATTCGAAGATGGTTCGAATATGTTTGTAATACGATATTCGGGTTGTAAGAATACTCTACCAATATTCACTCTGGCAAATGCAAATGCACCTCCTGACAAACTGCTTTTATCGTTAAACGATAAAAAGGTTGTTGCTTGGGGTCCTGCAGCCAAAAGCAAATTGTTTTTAAAATAAGTACCCCAGAATGGACCAAGATCAAGGTATAATTCTGAAACAATAATTGGAGAAAAGAACGTTTCTACACCATTGAATTTCGAAAAATTACTTGTAAACGAATTGCGTTCGTCTTCAAATATTTCACGAATTACTGTGTCACCAAATTCATTTATTGTAGTATCTAACTGCTTGGTGATATTGTTTTTCTTGGAAACCGAATGAGATTTTTCTAGACCGTCGTATTGCGCATGCAAATTTCCACTGCCTAAAATAGCTATTATTAACAATAATATGTGACCAATTAACCTAGTCATAACTTGTATTGCCGCAATTATACACTTAAAATTGCACTTGTAATTACACAGTATGACGAAGGTTCATAATTTCTCTGCGGGCCCATCAATTTTGGCCGAGAGCGCATTTGCGAAAAGTGTTCAAGATATTCAAAATTTTGCGGGAACAGGATTGAGTATTTTAGAGGTATCGCATCGTGGCAAACAATTTGAAGCGGTAATGGCTGAGACTGAGAATTTAGTTAGAGAATTACTCGGTATATCGCAGGATTACGATGTTTTATTTTTGCAAGGCGGAGCTTCTACTCAGTTTTTCCAAATCCCACTTAACTTTCTTAAAACTACAGCAGCCTACACCGATACGGGAACTTGGGCCAATAGGGCAATTAAAGAAGCGCAGGGATATGGAAATGTAAATGTTTTAGCGTCTTCAAAAGACTCAAATTATACCTTCATTCCAAAGGATTACGAGATACCTGCTACCGTGGATTATTTTCATTGCACTTCAAACAATACCATATACGGTACTCAATTACAATCATTCCCATCCTGTGAAGTGCCATTGATATGTGATATGAGTTCTGATATTTTTTCTAGACCGATTGATGCTAATAAGTTTTCTATGATTTATGCTGGTGCGCAGAAAAACATGGGACCTGCTGGCGTTACATTGGTAATCATTAGAAAAGATATGTACGGTAAGAAAGCCGATCGACATATACCCACGATGATGGATTATAAAATTCATGCCGATAACGGAAGTATGTATAATACGCCACCCGTGTTTCCTATCCTAGTTTCCAAATACAATCTCGAATGGGTTAAGGAAATAGGAGGGTTAACGGCCATGGAAAAACGCAACGAAGAAAAAGCATCTACGTTATATGCAGCGATCGACAATAGTCCTTATTTTAGAGGTACTACTGCTGTTGAGGATCGTTCAAAAATGAATGTAACTTTTGTTTTTGAAAAAGAATTCGAAGGATTAGCTGATAAATTTGATGCTGCCTGCAAAGAAGCGCAATTAAGTGGATTGAAAGGTCATCGTAGTGTAGGTGGATACCGCGCGTCATTATATAACGCCTTACCCTTGGAAAGCGTGAAAGCCTTGGTTAATGTTATGGAATCGTTCGCTTAATCAATATCGAAATGAGAATTTTAGCGAATGACGGAATCGACAACGCCGGTAAATTGCTCTTAGAAGCTGCTGGATTTCAAATAATTACGGATAAAATTGCGCAAAACGAATTAGCGCAAAAAATCAGTGAATTTGATGTTATTATAGTTAGAAGTGCTACCAAAGTAACCAAAGATATAATCGATAATAGCAATTTGAAATTAATTGCGAGGGCAGGTGTAGGACTCGATAATATCGATATCAAGGCTGCTGGTGAAAAAAACATCCCAGTAGTTAATACTCCAAACGCTTCAAGTCGTTCGGTTGCTGAATTGGTATTTGCCCATATGTTCTCTTTGGCAAGATTTCTACATTTATCCAACCGAGAAATGCCTCAAAATGGGATATCAAATTTCAAAGACCTCAAAAAACATTATTCAGAAGGTTTTGAACTGACCGGTAAAAAATTGGGCATCATAGGATTTGGTAGAATTGGTCAAGAAGTTGCAAAAATGGCTATAGGTTTAGGTATGGAGGTGTTGGTTTATGACTATAAACAGCGAGAATTTGATTTGACCATAGCTTTGGCAAGACCTTATCAAAACCATAACTTTCAAATTACCTTAAAAGGTTTGGGTATGGATGAAATTTTGAGTACTGCAGATTTTATTTCTGTACATACGCCAGGAAGTACTGAGGTTATCGGTAAAACAGAAATAGAAAAAATGAAAAAAGGTGCCATTCTAATTAATTGCGCAAGGGGTGGGGTTGTAAATGAAGATGCAGTCTTGAATGCTATGAATAATAAGCATTTATCGGCAATTGGCTTTGATGTTTTTCAAGAAGAGCCTCCGGTGAATACTACCATATTAGGGATACAAGATGCTTCACTAACTCCGCATATCGGTGCTTCTACGGCCGAGGCTCAAGAGCGTGTTGGATTGGAATTAGCTGAAAAAATCATTTCATTTTTTAAATAGCGTATTGTGTTAAAGTCATTGCCTTTAAGGACTTTGATTGCAGCTAATGGATTTGAGGATTCAGTTTCAACCTATGGATCTGGGAAACTGCCTGAAAACGAATTGCGAGATTTGGCAATAAGAAATCCCAACTCCTTCATTCGTGTGGTAAAGCCTCAGTTTCTGGATGATTCAATTTTACCAGGTACGGTAGAATTTTTAGAAGCAAGTAGTAATAATTTAATGACATTATTACAGAACAATGTATTAAAGTCATTACCCAAAGGTGTGTTTTTGTATTCTCAATTTCAACCGCAAACTCAACAATTATTAATGGGGTGGGTCGTTGGAATTACAGCCGATAGTTATTTTAGTGGATTGATCAAAAAACATGAAAATACACTGGAAGGTAAAGAAAATAGATTGGTTGATCATCTGGAAGCTCTGGATTCAATGGCAGAACCGGTATTAT
>JBJOFM010000232.1:0-2567 GCA_046048755.1 Bacteroidota bacterium
AATCGACTCGATTCAGCAGTGAAAATTTGCGATTTAGGTTACAAATATTTCCCAGAGAATTCAAAAATACTTTATGCTAAATATGATTATTTAATAAAACTTAATCGTTTTGCAGAAGCCGCAAAGGTAATGGATGAATACATTGGTTATAGGCCGAAAGACAGTGATGGATTCA
This sequence comes from Bacteroidota bacterium, assembly GCA_046048755.1. Lineage (GTDB taxonomy): Bacteria > Bacteroidota > Bacteroidia > NS11-12g > UBA955 > JAGKXC01. The sequence continues at coordinate 176 of JBJOFM010000232.1, forward strand.
TCAATAAAGCCCAAGCTGAATTAATGTTAGGCAAACCATTGGATGCATTATCCACATTACAAACGATCATACCCCAAAACCCATTGGATGTTAGATTGTATCAACTTGGATCTGAAGCGTACAGACTACAAAAAGACTTAAATAATATGAATCTATACGGACAAGCATCCAACCTAAATAACACAAATCCACAAACTCAACAATTAGCCGTTGAGGCTATAGCTTCCATTTATTTTGAAATTACCGGCGAAGATTTCGATTTAAATAAATATCTCAAATAGATAGAAAACGCTATTATTCATATTAAAGGGTCAATTCATGGAGAGAATACTGTTCTCCTTTAGCGAATTGGCCCTTTTCATTTTTAATAACCGATGATAATTCGCAGGTTGCGTCATGTTCATAAAACAGCAACATTTTTTGATTAACGATGTCATTTAGGATTTTTGCTTTCTCATCCATCGTAATTAAAGGTTGAATATCATACCCCATAACATAATTAACAGGGATATGGGCTGAGGAAGGAATTAAGTCTGCTCCATAAACAATCTTATGGAATTCAGTATGTATTAAAGGCACAATCATGCCCAAGGTATGGCCGTTAAAAACATTTATTTCAATGCAATCTGCTAATAATTCACCAACATTTAAAAATGATAATACACCCGCCTCATTCAGTGGATCAAAATTCTCCAATAAAAAGGAAGCTTTTTCCCGAGGATTTGGATTATGCGCATGTAACCATTGGTCTTGATGAACCCAATAGGTAGCTTTTGGAAAGGTGGGATAATATTTATCCGATTCTTTATATACAGCACCACCTACGTGGTCAAAATGTAAATGTGTCAACAAAACATCGGTTATTTGATCTACGGTGAAACCTGCATTCTCGATGGATTGAAGCAGCGAATCTTCACCGTTCAAATCATAGAAACTAAAAAACTTATCAGACTGTTTATTGCCAATTCCCGTATCGATTAGGACTATGCGATTATTTGAAGTGTTTTCTACTAAAAGACATCTCATTGCCCAATTACAAAGATTTTTTTCGTTTGCAGGCACTTGTTTTTCCCAAATTGTTTTTGGCACTACCCCAAACATTGCACCGCCGTCTAAATGGAAATTTCCAGTTGGAATCGAATACAATTTAATCATAGTGTGTTAGAAGTCATGATATACATCGGTTAAGGCCTCATACCCAGTTTCTGTAATTAGTATAGTGTGCTCAAACTGAGCCGATAATCTACCGTCAATAGTGCGGGCAGTCCAACCATCTTTACGATCTATTTTTGCTCGGGCTTTACCTGCATTTATCATCGGTTCAATAGTGAAAGTCATCCCGGGCTTCATTACCAATCCAGAATTTAAATCTGCAATATGCTGAACATCCGGAGCTTCATGAAACTTTACTCCAACACCATGACCACAGAATTCATAAACTACGCTATACCCATGAGATTGGGCATGTTTAGCAATATAATAACCGATATTGCCCATTCTATTCCCAGGTTTACATTGTTCCATTCCAATGTGGAGACATTCTCTAGTTACTTCCACCAATTTCATAGCATAATCGGACGGCTGACCTGCGTAGTACATTTTACAGGTATCCCCATAGAAACCGTTCAAAATTGTAGTAACATCGATATTCACAATATCTCCATCTTGTAATTCGTACTGATTTGGAACACCGTGGCAGATAACATCGTTGGGCGAAATACAAGAAGCATGCTTATATCCTCTGTAACCTTTGGTTGCAGGGATGGCGCCATGATCTCTTACAAACTCTTCGCATTTTTTATCTAACTCCAAGGTGGTGATTCCCGGTTTTACAAATTGTTCCAAATATTTTAACGTTTCCGCCGCCAGTTTGGAACTCTTCCGAATCCCTTCAATCTGTTCGGCTGATTTAATAATTACTCCAGACATGTTCTACATTAATTTATGAAACCCTGAATAACATCTTGTTTGGTGATAATATGCCAATTTCCTCCCATATCCATCATTAAAACTGCCGGATTTTTATCGTCTATTAGAGATGAAACCAATTCTATTGAATCGCTATGCGAAACGATTGGGTAAGGTTTTCCCATGATTCCCGAGATAGAATCCTCCATATTTACATCGCCTTTTAACAATGAAGCATACAATATATTATCCTCAACTGAACCAATAAAATTACCTGTACGATCTTTTACGGGAAGCTGTGAAATTTTAAACTTTTGCATAAGACCAAATATTTCGGAACACAATTGATTTGACGTTGCAAACAACAAGGGTAAACTTGCATGAGCGCTTACCAAATCCATAGCCAATTTTTTAGGCTTAGGTTCAATAAACCCGCGATCTCTCATCCAGTCCTCGTTAAACATTTTGCCTAAATACCTTGTAC
>JBJOFM010000233.1:0-4537 GCA_046048755.1 Bacteroidota bacterium
TCCAGCTCCAGTACTTACACGTCCTAGTACTTTATTTGTTGCGCTTACATTTTGAATTTTGGCATAGGTAACATTCGCATCTTTAATTTTTGTAGTTTCAACTGCATCATTAGCAATGTCAGCTACAGCAATCGTTCCATCTAATATTTTTGTAGAGGTTACAGCGCCAGTAGCTATTTCTGGCAAATCTGCCGTTCCTGCTAAATCGCCCGCTAATTTTAATTTCCCTTTTGTAGACCCATTGGCGTCTACAATAGTTGCTCCTGCAATTGAGGTGTCTACGTAAGTTTTAACTGCATTTTGTGATGGGTATAACGTATCACTTGTCCCTAAAGTTGGAGTAGTCGATTTATTAGACACATCCTCTTTTAATGCTAAAGAAGTAGTTACATCTGTAGCATTTGCTTTCAATGCTTCGGCAGCTGTAGCTCTTGTAGATTCAGCAGCAATAGCGGTGGCATTAGTAGCTACGTTTGTAGTTAAAGTAGCTTCTGCAGCTGTAGCTCTAGTCGTTTCTGCTGCAATAGCAGTAGCATTAGTAGCTACGTTTGTAGTTAAAGTAGCCTCTGCAGCGGTAGCTCTAGTCGTTTCAGCAGTAAGATCTACTGTATTGGCTTTCAAATCCAATGCTGTTTGTGTAGCCGTTGATACGGGTTTGTTTAGATCGGTTGTATTGTCCACATTCGCTAAACCTACCATCGATTTGGTAATTCCAGATACGGTTCCGGTAAAGCTTGGCGAAGCCAAATTAGCCTTCAAATCCAGAGCGGTTTGTGTAGCTGTAGAAACCGGTTTGTTGATATCGCCTGTGTTATCCACATTACCCAACCCTATATCTGCTTTTGTTAAAGATACATTTCCTACATACCCATTAACTGATTGTACGGGTGGAGCGGGCGTTAGCAATTCAACCCAATTGGCTAAAATTGTAGGATCTGATTGTGCTAAAACATAGTTTTTATTTACATCTGTTCTAATTATAACACTACCAATCAAAGCATTGGTCTGCGCTAACATTTCTGCTTGGCTACCCAATACTTTTACACTTGAAAATGAAATGGCCGGAATTTGTTCCGTAGGTATTTTACCCAACGCATTTAAACTCGCTGTTCCATTGGGAACACCCACTTGGTTGGTATTTAATTTTAAATTCAACGCATTTTGAGTTGCCGTCGAAACCGGTTTAGCGGCATCCGAAGTATTGTCTACATTGGCTAAATTGATATCAGCCTTTGAAAGTTGAATAGCTCCCGTCAATCCATTTACAGATTGAACTGGTGCTCCAGGGGTTAACAATTCAATCCAGTTAGCCAAAACAGAGGGTCCAGCTGTAGATAGTATAAAGTTTTTATTCACGTCTGTTCTTACAGCAATACTTCCTACTGTAGCATTGCTCAAAGCCAACATTGCAGCTTGACTACCCACCACATTGGTAGAAGCCACACTGATTGGTGGCAACTGGTTTGCAGGAATAATACCAGCTGAATTTAAGGTCGCAATACCGTTAGGCACACCCGCCAAACTAGCATCTAATTTTAAAGCTAATCCGGGTACCGTTGGTGCTGCAGCAGTACCGCTTAAATCACCCGCTAACTGAATTTTTCCTTTAGTATTAGCATCGGCATCTACAATAGTAGCTCCCGCTATAGCGGTATCCACATAGGTTTTAACCGCATTTTGTGTTGGGAATAAAACGTTGCTTGTCCCTAAAGTAGTCGTAGTCGATTTGTTGGCAGCATTTTCTTTTAATGCTAATCCTGGTACAGTAGGAGCTGCAGCAGTTCCTGCTAAATCACCTGCTAGTTGTACTTTTCCTTTAGTGTTTGCGTCTGCATCCACAATCGTACTATTTGTTAATTGACTATCAACATAGGTTTTGGTAGCCGTTGACATTGGTTTATTCAAATCTGAAGTGTTGTCTACATTGCCAATTCCTAGATTGGTTCTGGCTCCAGCAGCGGTAGTTGCACCCGTTCCTCCGTTAGCCAAAGCGACAACTCCGGTTACATTTCCGGCAGTAATTGCAGCATTGGCAAAAGGAACAGCGTCTAATTTTTCTACTGATAATTCCTCGTATTGGTTACACAATCCTGTAGCATCAAGTGCTACTTTCATCGATTTATCAGCTGAAGCACTCCAAACAACTGAAGCAAATGAAGTGGCATAACCACCGGTTTGAGTACCACTACCAATAGCGATATTCACCATACCAAATTCGTCTGTTTTTGTTTTAACTACCTCTTGGTATTCTAAACCAGAATTAGCATCTAACAAACTAAATTTCAAACAAATAGTTCGGTTGGTCATTGGAACATTGGCCACGTTGACACCAGGAACATTTTGCCCTCCGGGCGCATAGATTACTGCTTGATACGTCATGCCTTTGTTTTGTGCAAAAACATAAGTTGAACCTAATAAAAGAAGGAAGTAAAATAATTTTTTCATGGGTAATTATCTTTTTATTAAATCAAAATAACCTCCGAAAAGGATTTGGGTAGTATTAATAGAAACATGATCAGAATTGTTGCCTAGTTTTAGGCTCTTGCTTAGGTTTAAGCCAGCGCTTAAATAGACGTTTTTGGTTAAATAGTATTTGGCATACACCCCAAGAACTGGTTGAATAATGATGCCTGAAAATTCATTTACACCCACTAAGTTTACCGCTGAATTATCTACTTGTTGATGGCCTCTCAGTAGGGTTGAAAGGTTCAATCCTGCTTTAGCGCTTAAGAAAAAGTAAAACGAATCGTAAAATTGATAGTCTACAGAACTTTGTACTCCCAAGTAAGTGGTTTTCCATTCTAATTTGTTCACATTTGAGGCTGCAATAGCATTGTAATCATTGATGGTTACACTTCCTGAATACTTTAAATCTTTAAAATTTTTGTAGTTCAAAACATCGGTATACCCAATTTCATATGCATCGCCAAATCCTTTAATTGCTAATTTATCTGTGAAGGCCGATTTGTTTTTATATTGAAATGTGCTAAAGTTTTTACCAAGATTGAAGAATACTCCTTGGGAGTAAGCGGTAATGGTAAGAAGGAAAAAAAGGATGTGGGGTATAATTTTTTTCATTTATATTTTGATTATTTTGATTTTAAAATGGTGGTGGTGAAAGAATAGCGGTTTCCGTCGAGTTTAACAACATACTCTCCTGAAGCTAATAGTAAATTCGAAATCGTGAGTGTGGTATCAATTGCCTCTTTTTCTTGAAACAATATCAAACGCCCATGAATATCAAAAATAGAAACAGCAATTTTACCTGTTACAGGTGCCGAAAATTTAAAGTTCACAATGTCTACTACTGGATTGGGATACACCAAAGTGGTGATTGCATAGTTAGTAATAGGTTGCGTATTAGAAATTTTACTTTGTTGAAATCCCTGACCTAAAATTACTTTTTTCGTTGAAGTGGTACCAATAACCCCTTGCTGCGCAATCGTGTGAGTCACTTTTATTCCCGTTGAAGTTGTAGCAGCACCCCCCTGAGCAGAGAGCATATGATGGTGCAGTTTTTGCCCATACATCAAGCTACAAAAGAAAAACAAGACAACTACTTTCATTATTAATCACTTTATTTTTTACAAAAAAAGTGGCTGTAAACCACTTTATTTTTATTACCTATATGTGTTAACCTACAAAAATAATATTATTCCCCTATTTTCATTTATAAAATACAACAAAATTGTCCAATAAAATTAAAAAATAGACACTTTTTAATTTTAAAATTCAAAATTCAAATGGATTTTGACAAAATATCTTACAAACACTGAAAAATCCCCAAGAATTACTTAAGAGTATTTCTTGAGGATTTAAATTAGCAGAGAGGATGGGATTCGAACCCACGATACAGTTACCCATATACAAACTTTCCAGGCTTGCTCCTTCAACCACTCGGACACCTCTCTAATTGGGGTTGCAAATAACTTAAAAAAAACTGACTTAGAAAAATGAAAAAGAATTATTCTTGGATTTCACCTCGGAACGAAGTTTCAAATACCTCTTTAAAATAGGCGACTGACTCATTTTGCCCTAACAAAAACATCAACTTTGTGATAGCAGCTTCAGTCGTAATATCGTTACCAGAGATCACTCCTATTTCGCGCAAAGCAGTACTGGTTTCATATTGACCCATTCTAACACTTCCTCCAGAACATTGGGTTACATTGATAATGTGAATTCCGTTTTGAATGGCTTTTTGTAAAACAGCCAAAAACCAAACGTCAGTAGGCGCATTGCCAGCTCCATAAGTTTCTAAAACGATCCCTTTCAAATTCGGAATAGCTACAAGGGCATCTATTAATTGTTCACTAATACCTGGGAATAATTTCAGGATTATCACATTGGTGTCTAAATTTTTATGTACACGCAACTCCTTTCCGGAAACAGGAAGCAACGCCTCCGAATTGATTTTCAGATGTACTCCCGATTCGATCAAAAAAGGATAATTGGGAGACGTAAAGGCTTTGAAATGTTCGGCATTGATTTTAGTGGTGCGATTCGCGCGATACAATTTGTATTCAAAGTACAAACC
>JBJOFM010000234.1:0-6506 GCA_046048755.1 Bacteroidota bacterium
CAGGATGGTTGGTCCTCCTTATTAGTTGGGGCATTGCCTTTTTTGAATATTTATTTATGATTCCAGCCAATCGATTGGGTTCCAAAGAAAACGGAGGCCCATGGGATTTGTTTCAGTTGAAGATTGTGCAAGAGGCCATAGGATTAACTGTATTTACCGTAGTTGCCCTGTTTATCTTCAAAGGCGAACAATTTCATTGGCGCTATGCTTTGGCTTTCGTTTTTATTGTAGCAGCGGTTTGGTTGGTGTTTGGTGGCGCGAAGAATTAACTGGATTCGATAAATTTGATTTGAAATAGGAATCGGAATATCAAATGTATTGGCGATGAAAACTAACATTGAATCGGTTTTTCCTTTGTTCAAGGCTAAAGAGTTAAAATTAGTATTTAGAATTTTTAGCTTCCAGGTTTTCCTGCAGTTTAATGTGCTTATAGGTCAGCAGATAGTATATCCAATACCGTCCGATTCAGGAACAGTAAGTTTGAAAGTTAATACAGGGAAGTACGGATTTGGAATCAATATTACCAATTACAGATCCGACCTAAAGGGTAGTAATCTAATAATTAAAAATGTAAAAGGGTCATGCAAAGGTGCAGTTAGAATTCACAGTGATGAGGAGTTTATTAGTATGAATGGGATGTACTCTCAACGAGATACTTTTATTATCTATCTCATTTCCCAAACTAATGATTTAATCTATCCTGCTGAAGTTTTTAATGGCAAAGACAGAGCTCAAAAAGTAACATTGGGGAAAACTAGCTACCGCTTAAAATGCATTCCTGAGAACAATCCATGGATGCCGGTTTCGGATTATGAACCGTTTTTATTCGATAAAAAAGGGCATTATGTGAATCCAAAAACCGGGAAAATTAACAAGGGAAGATACTTGTTAAATGGTTTACAATTAAGTGCTTGTTCACTAGAATACTGGGGATATGTACATGAATTTGGCACGTATACAAATCGAGAGGGTATAACAGTTAGCGGTAAATATCTAATAAAACAGCGTAAAATTGATTTATCGCAATGGAACTTTACAGCGTTCAATTTGGATTGGTGTTTATAGGCTTTTTACCAATTGATCGTAAAGAACCTTTTCACTTAAAGGTGAGAGCCTCACCATTCAAATAGTTAATCTTTCCAATTTTATCGTTAGTTTCGAATTCCATTTTATTTTAAATAGTTTAAAATGAATCGTTTAACTAAAATATCAGGAGTCATAGGATTGATTATTATACTTATTTCAATGATAGGTATAGGAATGGCATTTTTCAATACAAGCAATGAGGATCAAATTGTAACGGCCTTATTACTGATTCCGTTGTTTTTTATCACACAATTTTTTGTACGATTTAAATTTGGTTTTATTTCAGAAAATCCAACAGGTAATCTACTTGATAAATTTGTACTGAGAGTTTCATACGGATTGATGGGATTGCTAGTATTAATCATTTTTACTTTGCCAACGGTTTATTTGATTGAAAAAAACGCAGAAGAAAAATTAATTAACAAATATTCGGGAGTAAAAAAGTGGAAGTCGATTTCATCCAACTCAAAGCAGAAAGCGCATCTTAAAACAAAATATGATCAACAAAAATTGTATTTCGATTTTTCAGTGGATTTAGATTCTACAAACAGGTACCGATTTAGTAACATTGCGGAGTATACAATTCAGTTTATGGATAGCGATGGATTTATAATTGATGAAATTGAATTACATAATCTTACACGAAGGGTTGATGACATCGGAAATACTATTGGTTATAGCGTAAATGAGAGTGAATACATTGATATAATTGATTATTCAAAATTTTGTAATTGGGACTTTACTTACCGCTTGGAATAAATAGAATCTCATTTTTTAAAATTGAATATTGCATAACCGAAAATAAATCAATCAGATGCATTTTATTTGTCGAGGTAGTCGTATCCCATTTTTACGATTTCTCTTTACCAGCTGCTTGTTAACGGGTCTATTGGGTGTAGGTTCAGCCCAGGAACTTCCGCTACGTGTTGTCTTTGAAAGTTATCAGAAAGATCGAGCAACCCAGAAAAACCTCCAAGAATATAAAGTGAAAAAAATTGCGGAGAACGCGGATTTTAATTATTCGAAAATCAATAACTTTTGTAACAACGAAATCTACGACACAATCAACGATGCACAAATTTGGATTAATGCTGTTTTTGAACCAATTCAGGGTCGATTTAAATATTATCAATTTCAATCAACTTATCTGGGTATGTCAAAAGCGGAAGGGAAAAAAGAGTTTCATGATATCTTGATCATTAAAACAGATTCAAGCAATACGGTGATTGAAGCTTTTCAGTATACCTTGGAATGGGCAGAACCGCCCTTTGAATACGATCTTTTTAGAAGTACAACTACAAATATTCAGTTATCGAATAATTTGGATATTCGAAAATTAGGTTTTCAAAGAACCTTTACCGAAGGCTGTGAAGATTTAAATTTAAACGATTCGGGAATTATCTCTTTACCAATTGATCGTAAATAACTTTGGAAACAGAGTTTTTCATGGGTTTTCCTTGGTAATTAGCGGTCCATAAAATACCTCGGGTGGCCGTGGTGAAAAAGATCTCATCAGCGGCACTTAATTCTACTTCGGTAATGGGTCGTTCTTGAACGGAATACCCATAGCCAGCAGCCAATTGCATTACCACCTTGCGCATAATTCCATCGATGCAGTACTCCGAAATCGGCGGTGTGATTACAAATTCGTTGGCTACAATGAATACATTGGTTGAAATGCCTTCGCAGGGTCTTCCATAGTCGTTGAAAATCAAACACTCATCCAAGCCTCTTTCTTTGGCATAAATGCCCGCCATAGTGTAAATTAAGGAGGAGCAAGTTTTTAAAGTAGAGGTATAGTTGTTGTTTTTTGACATCTCCTTATACGTACCAACGGAGAGTCCTTTTTCCAGCCAAGGATAACCGCTTTGCTCTTCTTCTAGAATTTCGGTTATAACACAGACTTCATTATTATCCGGGGTGTAAAATCCATCGGTATCGCGGAGGAAACTTAATCGGATGCGGGCTTGCTTAAAGCCGGCTTTCTGACAGGCTGCAGTAATTTGCGTTTCCCAGGCTATTTCGTCCCATGCACTGGGAAGATTTAATTTAAGAAGCAGTGCCGATTTTCTTATGCGTTCGGCATGCAACAACAAATGCAGGACTCTGCCATTATCAAACCGCATACTTTCGAAAAAACCATCTCCATAGCGGTAACCACGAAAAGTAGGAGGGAAGTAGGGTTGAACGGCATCCACCCACTGATTATTAATTAGAAATAAACTTGCCATTATTTTCTGCGTTTAATTTCATCCCGAATTTGAGCGGCACGAATATAATCTTCAATATTAATGGCTTCTTCCAATAATTGTTCTAATTCATCCAAACTATATCCAGCTAATTTATCCTCGTTCTTGGCCGTTGGCTGAATGTCTTTTTCTTCGGACCTTCCGGGGGTATCGAAATCCTCTTCCTCCTTGTCATCGGCAAATCCAGATTCGTTCATTACCGATTCGGAACAGTAAATAGGACATTGGAATTTGGTAGCCATGGCAATGGCATCCGAGGTTCTACTATCCAACTTGATTCTAGGAGCATCGGATTTTAACGAATCGCTGCAAGTGATGGTAGCGAAGTATACACCTTCTTCCAAATGATCGATACTTACTTCCACTACATGCAAGTGGAATTCTCGAAGGGTGTTGGCAAATAAATCGTGGGTTAGGGGTCGGCTGGGTTTCATTTTTTCCAATTCCATGGCGATGGCTTGTGCTTCAAAACCGCCGATGATAATGGGTAATACCCGAGTCCCAAACTTTTCTTTCAGATATAGCGTGTAGGCACCGTGTGAGTGTGCGGGTACAATGTTCCGTATTTCTAACTCGGTGCGCATGGATTAATTTTTTGCAGCTGCTATAATTTTAGGCAATACATCAAATGCATCTCCAACAATTCCATAATCCGCTGCTTTGAAGAAAGGCGCTTCGGGATCTTTGTTGATTGCAACGATAACTTTGCTTGAACTAACACCGGCCAAATGCTGGATGGCACCGCTAATACCAACAGCGATATACAAATTCGGTTTAATTGTAATACCTGTTTGACCTACGTGTTCGCTGTGGGGTCTCCAGCCCATATCACTTACCGGCTTACTACAAGCAGTAGCAGCACCTAATGCATCGGCCAATTCTTCAATCATTCCCCAATTTTCTGGACCCTTCAATCCTCGTCCACCGCTAATCACCACTTCGGCCTCCGTTAAAGCTATTTTCCCGGTTACTTTGTTCACTTGCTCCACTGCAATCCCAGACGCAGCTGAAATCGATTGGGAGGATTTAGTTGCATCTCCGCCCCAGGTTTTAATCTCAAACGAGTTGGGGGTAATGCTTAACACTTTGCAGGATTTGGTTAAATTAACCCAAGCAAAAGCTTTTCCAGAAAACACACCGCGTTTAACCGCAAAGCCATCGCTAGTCACGGGCAAACTGATTACATTGGTTGCCAACGATGCATCCAACGCTGCCGCTACGCGTGGTGCTACCGATTTACCAGAGTAGGTGTTGCTTACAACCAATAAATCTGCTTGCAAGGATTTAGCTACTTCTGCTATGATGGTAGAATACGCATCGGATGTAAAGCTTCCTGTGTAATCAACGTTAACCACTTGATGTGCACCGTAATTCCCTAAATTACTTCCATCAGTAGCTCCAATTACTAAGGCCGTTACCGTTCCGCCCACTGTTTCTGAAATTTCACGTGCATACGAGATTGCTTCTTGAGTGGATTTTTTAAAGGTATTGTCTGCGCTTTCTGCAAATACTAAAATGTTTTTCATCGTGGATTAAATTACTTTGGCTTCGTTTCTTAAAATATCAATCAATTGGGATGCATTCTCAGGATCAATCATTTTAACCCCCGTTTTGGCAGTGGGTAACTCATACGATTTAGAGGCGGAAAAATCAGCAACCGTTTGTGGCTGAAGTAATTGCAATGGTTTGGTTCTTGCCGCCATGATTCCGCGCATATTTGGGATACGAGGTTCGCACAAATCCTTTTGCGCACTTGCCACTACCGGAGCAGCGCATGAAACCGTCTCTCTACCGCCATCTATATCGCGATCAAAAGTAAATGTTCCATTATTATAATCGATCCTTGTTACTACGTTCACCGAAGGAATTCCCAACAGGGCACCCAATAATCCGCAAACAGCACCGCTGTTGTAGTCTATGCTCTCTCTACCGGTTAAAATCAGGTCGTAACCATTGGCAATTTTTGCAATTTCGGCAGCTACAAATTGGGCATCGGTGGGTTCCGCATCAATGCGAATTGCCTCGTTGGCACCCATACTCAACGCCTTACGTATTACCGCTTCACTATCCGCCTTGCCAACGTGAACAATGGTCACAGTTCCACCGTTAGCTTCCGCCAATTCTAATCCGCGCGTAACCGCCAATTCATCGTATGGATTTAAAATATACTGAACACCGGCTGTGTTGAATTGGGTGTTGTTTTCAATAAACCCAATTTTTGTAGTGGTATCTGGAACCACACTGATACAAACGAGAACTTTCATTCTTTTTAGTTTCCGCAAAAATAGCAAAAAAAAACCGCCTTTTTCGCCAATTGGATTACCTTGCATAGTACTTTCGCCCTTTCGCTGAAAAAATCACTATGAATTACCATTTTATTGCTATCGGTGGCGCAGTAATGCACAATCTTGCGCTGGAATTACACGCCCTCGGACATACCGTTACAGGTAGCGATGATGAAATTTTTGAACCCGCAAAATCGCGCTTGGAACAGCAAGGACTATTGCCCAAAACCAACGGCTGGTTCCCCGAAAAAATTACCCAAACCATAGATGCAGTGGTCTTAGGCATGCACGCTAAAGCCGATAATCCAGAGTTGCTAACAGCCCAAGAACTTCAACTACCCATCTATTCCTTCCCCGAATTTATCTACCAACACGCAAAAAATAAAAAGCGAATCGTTATCGCCGGTTCCCACGGAAAAACAACTTCCACCGGCATGCTGATGCATGTACTGAAACAAAACAACGTAGATTTTGATTATCTGGTGGGTTCTATTATTCCCGGTTACGATAGAATGGTTAGAATTTCCGATGCCCCATACATCGTTATTGAAGGCGATGAATACCTTACTTCGCCCTTGGATCTTCGACCCAAATTTATTCATTACAAAGCCAATGCAACCATGATAACTGGCATAGCCTGGGATCACGTAAATGTATTTCCGCAAGAATCCCTGTACCAAGATCAATTTCGATTGTTGATTGAATCCATGGACAGTGATAACCCAACGGTGGTATGGTTCGAAGGGGATACCGATTTAAAGGAAATTATTGAAAAACAATCCGTTAACGCTATTCCGTACGCGGAACCAAATTATATTCCTCAAGAACACGGGGTCTTATTAACGTCCGATACCGAGGGAAATCCCACCCACATGCCCCTTCCATT
>JBJOFM010000235.1:0-8103 GCA_046048755.1 Bacteroidota bacterium
GTATAGTTGGAAGTGTGATTTTGGGTTTAACAAGTTGTTCGGTGGATCCATCGGTGGTGATGGATGAATTTAGAAATCAGCCGGATAAAATTTGGGAATGGAAAGAGGTTCAGTCGTTTGATTTTGAAATCACCGATGGCAATTCTTATTACGATATTAGTGTCCAGTCGAGGATTACCGCTCAATTTGCTTATAGTAATTTGTGGATGGTGTATAGACTAGGTTTTCAGGATAGTTTGAAGGGTTCACCCCAAGCAAATCTCAGTTCCAAAGTGGCTGGAAGCAAGCAGTTTGATGCAGTTTTGGCCGATGAGACGGGCCGATGGTTGGGCGAGGGAAAAGGCAATTTGCGGGTGTATTCATTTCCGGTTATTCAACGTGCGGTTTTAAAGCCGGGGAAATATCGATTTTTGCTCAAACAAAATGTTCGTGTAGATCAGTTGTTTGGAGTGTCTGATATTGGTTTACGGGTGGTAAAATCCGGTGCTATTTTATAAATAAGAATCTATGGTAGTTCGTGGAAATGCGGCTGCGCTGTTAGGCGTGGACGCTCGATTAGTGACTGTTGAGGCTTCCTTAAGTCCATCTTTTGATGGTGGTGGTACTTATATTATTGGGTTGCCGGATAATACGGTGCGGGAGAGTTTATATCGTTGCGATGCAGCTATACGAAACAGCAATTTTGAACCCATACGTCAGCGATTGGTTATCAATTTATCCCCGGGGGATATTCGTAAGGAGGGAAGTTCTTATGATTTAACGATTGGAATGGTAATGTTGTGTGCAAGTTACCAATTGGGGGATATCGGAGCTTTGGAAGGGTGGATGATTATGGGGGAGTTGGGCTTGGATGGCAGAGTATTATCTATGAAAGGGGCGTTGTCTATAGCTATTTTAGCGCGTAAACAAGGGATTAAACGTGTAATTGTCCCTTTGGAAAACGCCCGGGAGGCTGCAATGGTTAAGGATATTGAAGTTTATGGTGTAGCGACGTTGCGGGAGGCAGCTGAAATTGTCCGTGGAGAAAGTCCATTGAAGCCGATTTTTGTGGAGGCGAGGTCTGAATTTGAAGATAGCTTTCTGGACGTTGGGGTAGATTTTTTGGATGTGAAGGGTCATGAAGCCGCAAAGCGTGCATTTGAAGTTGCTGCTGCTGGGGGGCATAATTTGATTATGATTGGTTCACCGGGCAGTGGTAAAACCTTGTTGGCCAAAAGAATGCCTAGTATTCTTCCACCGTTGAGTTTGCATGAGTCGTTGGAGACCACCAAAATTCATTCGGTTGCGGGTAGATTATTTGGTAAGGGTGGTTTGGTATCACAGAGGCCGTTTCGGAGTCCTCATCACACCATTTCGGACATTGCGATGATTGGTGGTGGACTAAATCCGATGCCGGGTGAAATCTCTTTGGCTCATCATGGTGTATTGTTTTTGGATGAGTTACCCGAATTTAAGAAAAGTGTTTTGGAGACGTTGCGACAGCCCCTTGAAGAGAGAACGATAGTGATAAATCGGGCAAAATATGAGGCAGAATTTCCGGCGAATTTTATGTTTTTGGCAAGTATGAATCCCTGTCCCTGTGGTTATTTAATGCACCCTCAACGGGAATGTACCTGTAGTGCGGTGTCGATTCAAAAGTATAAGTCCAAGGTTAGTGGTCCTTTACTGGATAGAATAGATATACAGATAGAGGTGGAGACTCAAGATTTGGATAGGGAAAGCACGAGGAAAGTAGATAGCAGTGCAGAGATTCGTGCACGGGTAGTTGCTGCGAGGCAATTGCAGAAGGATCGAATTATGGCAGCTGGAATTGCGGGGATTTCAAGCAATGCAGGAATGGGGTCAGTGGAATTAAGTAAGTTTTGCGTCTTATCTTCGGTGGGTTCAATGCTATTGAAAGCAGCGATACAAAAGTTGAATTTGAGTCATCGCGCCCATGATAGAATATTAAAGGTAGGTAGAACCATTGCGGATTTAGCGGGTTCGGAATCGATTTTACCGGAGCATATTGCTGAGGCAATTCAATATCGCAGTTTAGATAGGGAATAAAAAACCCCCACTGTTTTGCAGTGAGGGTCATATTGGATAATTTCTTAGATTATTTCACCAAAGTTAACTCGGAGATGATGTTGGATGCGCCGCCTAATTTGTCAACGATAAACAATACGTAGCGGATATCCACGCTAATGGTGCGTTGTACGTTGGGTAAGAAAGCGAAATCGGAGCTGATGGCTTCCCAGTTTCCGTCAAATGCAGTACCTATCAGTTCGCCTTTGGCGTTCATTACGGGTGAACCTGAGTTACCGCCAGTGATATCGTTATCGGTTAAGAAGGCAGTATGTAATTCGCCATCTTTATCGGCGTATTGACCGTAATCTTTGTTTTTGATTAATTGGATCAATTTGTCTGGAGCGTCAAATTCAAAGTCGTTGGGTTTGAATTTCTCCAGTACACCGCGAGCTGTAGTGAAATCGCTGTAGAAAACCGCATCTCTGGCATTGTAAGGTTTTACCGTTCCGTAGGTTAAACGCATTGTGCCGTTTGCATCGGGAGCGAAGGCGGATTTCGACATTTCCAGCTGGGCGCTCATGAATAAGCGATTTGCGCGGTTAAGTTTAGTATTTACTTCGGTTAAGCGGTCTTTCAGCGTAACGTTGATAATGTCTAGGTAAGCGGTAGATATAACAAATAGCAAGTCTTTCTGCAATGCGGAGGCACTCGGCTTTTTCAAGAATTTCTCCAATTTCTCTTTGGAAGTGAACACTGATTTATTGAATAGTTCTTGTGCGATTGCCTGATAGTTATTGTTATGTTTTGCAACTAGATCTTTCAATGCTTGTGGCAATAATGATTGATCTAAATCCTCGAAAATATGCTTAAGAATTACAGCGATAACTTCCTGTTCGATGGGTGCAAAGTATTCGGCAAACAGTTCGGTACTATTCATTTTGGAGGCCATTTTTGAAGCCGCGGCAGATTTTTTAGCCAATAGTGAATCGTACATTGGTTTTAACGACAGGGCAATTTGCATGGACTGGCTATTGGAGATACCGTCTTGGAAATACACACTGAATAATCCAATTTTATTTAACTCGCGGTAGGCTTCGTCGTACAGAGACGTTACTTCGCCGTATTTAGATTGAAGGTTGTTATCGCGCACCCATTTTTCGAATGCTTTTTCGGCGTTTTTGCGGGTGGTATATAATCCATCTTCGTTGGACAGGTCTTTTGCTTCGCCACCGAATTTATTCCAATAGTTACCGATAGAAGCCAACTGATCGGCGTACATCAAGCGTACTTTTGGGTCTTGTTTCATGTATTTTTCATACACATCCATGATATCGCGGCGAAGTTGAACGCGCATTGGACGTTCTTTGGATGCTAAATATTTGATACCTTCGGAGTAGGTGTATCGGGTAGTTCTACCTGGGTAACCCATGATCATTGCAAAATCGCCGGTTTTAATACCGCCAATATTTACGGGAAGATGGTGCTGGGGTTTGAAGGGCTTATTTGCGGGGGTATAATCGGTTGGTTTGTTGTTTGCATCGGCATAAATACGGAACATGGAGAAGTCGCAGGTATGTCGGGGCCAGCGCCAGTTGTCGGTTTCACCACCAAATTTTCCAACATTTTCTGGGGGAGTACCTACTAAGCGGATATCGCGATACACTTCGTAGTACATAGCGAGGTACTGATTTCCGTTATAAAAGGGGGTAATTTCGATTACGTAGTTGGCGCGTTCTGCACCTAGAGCTGCGATGATTTGGTTTTTGGCCGCAACTATATTTTTCACAACGGCATCGGTACGTTCTTTTTCGGAGGCATTGATGGCGATGTCTTTAAGCACGGTGGCGGTTACGTCTTCAATTTTTCTTAGCAGTCCTATATTGAAGTTTGCGGGTCTTTCTTTGTCTTGGGAGGTGGCCCAGAACCCATTGGTTAAGATATTGTCTTCGTTGGTAGAGAGTTTTTGGATGGCGCCATAACCGCAATGGTGGTTGGTTAGGAATAGACCTTGGGAAGAGATGATTTCGCCAGAGCAAAACATTCTACCTTCTTTGGACATCAAACGTACGATAGCGTCTTTTGTTGATGCTTTGTTCACGGAATAGATATCTTCGGCCGATAACTTCAAGCCTTTTGCTTGCATAGGATCTTGGATTTTCTGTAATAATACCAAGGGCCACATGCCTTCATCGGCATGTAATTGGAGAATCGATGCAAGGGCAACGATGGCGGAAAGTATGCGTTTTTTCATGGTAAATAGAATACTATTAAATGAGGTTGCAAGTTACTTTAAAAAATTGAAAGGTAGGAAATGTGCGATTATGGTCTACTCGGGTATAAATTTGATTACTGAAAAGCTTAAGGAATTTTGGCAAAACAGACATTTATATCGATGCGTTCGGAGGGATATTATTGTTCGGAGGCGGATGTTTACATTGATCCATGGCGGAGTGTTGATTTTGCTATAATAACCCATGCGCACAGCGATCACGCTCGCGGTGGGATGCGGAATTATTTATCACACAAGGACAGCGAAGAGGTATTGCGGTTGCGGTTGGGAAAGGGTATTTCGTTGCAAACGGTGGAGTACGGAGAATCGGTTTGGAAAAATGGAGTTGAGATTACGTTGTTTCCCGCAGGTCATGTTCCTGGAAGTGCGCAGGTGCGATTGCGTAAGGGGAAAGATTGTTGGGTAATAACGGGCGATTATAAAACGGTAGGCGATGGGTTGTCGCCGTCCTTTGAACCGGTTGCTTGTGATTCGATGATTACGGAGAGTACCTTTGCCTTGCCGGTATATCAGTGGTTGCCTCAATCGGTAGTTTTTGATGAAATAAATGCATGGTGGCGAGGTTGTTTGGAGGCAGGTGAATATGCGGTATTGAGCACGTATTCATTGGGGAAAGCCCAACGGGTGATGAAATATTTAAATCGTGAATTGGGCATGGTTTATTGTCATTCGGCAGTTTCGGAAACGAATTTAGCTTTAGAACGACAGGGGTTTGAATTTGGTGAATGGATGGCGTTGCCAACGGCAGGGGGCAGAGGAAAAAAGTTGGGTTTATTGAAAGATTTAATTCCTAGCGGATCGTTGGTTGTATGTCCACCCGCTGCATTAGAATCTCAATTAATTCAGGGCTTGGGTGATTATCAGACAGCGAGTTGCAGTGGATGGATGCAGTTGCGAGGACAGCGACGATGGGGGAATTTGGATCGAGGATTTGTTTTAAGTGATCATGCGGATTGGCAGCAATTGAACGAAGCTGTTTCTTGGTCTGGTGCAGAGAATGTATACGTCACCCATGGATACAGTGAAATATTTGCGCGGTACTTGCGGGAGGAAAAGGGGTTGAATGCACAGACGGTTGGTGTATTACGCGGTGGGGATTTTCAGTTGGAATTTGTGGAGAAGGGAGAAGATGGATGAGGGAATTTGTAGCGTTGGTAGAGCGGTTAGACAAGACCAATCGAACCAAAGAAAAGCAACAATATTTGGTTGATTATTTTCGGACGGCACCGGAAGAGGACTTGTTATGGGTGGTGGCCTTGTTTACCCATAGACGACCTCGCGGAGTAATAAAGTTGGCCTTGTTGAAGCAGTGGGCATTGGAAGTTAGTGGGTTACCCGAGTGGTTGTTTCAGGAATCCTATCATTATGTTGGTGATTTGGCTGAGACCTTGGCATTGTTGGCTAAGGTGGAACAATTGGAGGAATCGAATTTGAATATATTGGATAAAGGAAACTTGGGTTTGGGGAGTTTGGATTCAATATTTCAGCGGATGTTGCTGATAAAGAAGGCAGATGTGCAACAGCAAAAGCTTTGGGTTTTATCGGTTTGGAGGGAATTGGAATCGATGGAGCGATTTGTTTTCAATAAATTTCTTACTGGGGGGTTCCGAATTGGGGTATCAGAGCAATTGTTGTATAAGGCGATTGCGGAGGTTGAAGGGCTAACGGTATTGGAAGTTCAGCATCGATTGATGGGAAACTGGAAACCGGATGAAGGAACGTATCGAGATTTGGTTGTAGGAGGTCGATCTGGCGCAGAAGCGGTACCTTTTCCTTTCGCATTATGCTATTCTTTGGAAGAATTGTTGGTCGATGATGGAGTTGATACTGGAGTGAAGGTTGGTTTGGAGGAGAAATTGGGGCGGGTAGATGAATGGCAAGTGGAATGGAAATGGGATGGTATCCGAGCGCAGTTGGTAAAACGCGGTGGGAAGGTATGGTTATGGAGTAGGGGGGAGGAATTGATCAATGAAACGTTTCCGGAAGTGAAAAATTGGCAGAATTTACTGGAAGGGGATGTGGTTTTGGATGGAGAATTATTGGTATGGGTGGATGGAAGACCGGCTTCGTTTCAGCAAATTCAACGCAGATTGGGCAGAAAGCGGGTAGGGAAAAAATTACTGGAGGAATGTCCGGTGATATTTATGTCGTACGACCTATTGGAAATAGCTGGTGAAGATTTGCGGGATAAGGCCTTGGTTGATCGGCGGTTATTGTTGGAGGATATGTTGGCAGGGATGGAGGATTGCGGCGTGCGGATTTCCCCTACATTGGGGGTGAGTAGTTGGGAGGATGTTGGGCAATATCGGAGTGATTCGGGAATTGTGGCTGCGGAGGGATTGATGGTGAAACGGAAGGACAGTGTCTATGTAGGTGGACGAAAGCGTGGAGCCTGGTGGAAGTGGAAGATTGCCCCAGAAACGGTAGATTGTGTTTTAATTTATGTTCAACGCGGGCATGGGAAGCGGGCGTTGTTGTATACAGATTTTACGTTTGCGGTTCGTGATGGGGATCGTTTGGTTCCATTTGCCAAGGCATATTCGGGATTAACGAATGCGGAATTGGAGGAAATAAATCGGTGGTTAAAGAGTCATACCCGAGAGAGTTTCGGGCCGGTGCGAAGTGTGGATGCTGAATTGGTTTTTGAAGTTGCTTTTGAGGGAATCTCTAAGAGCAGCAGGCACAAGAGTGGCATAGCGGTGCGATTCCCGCGAATTGTACGTTGGAGGAAAGATAAAACGGTTGCTGAAATTGATACATTGAATAATATACTGAGAAAGTTAGAAAATGGTAGAGACCAACATTAGGTTGTAACGATTTGTAGACATTTCTTTGCAAAAAGGAAATGTATTTATGAAAAGAGTGCTGGTAGTTGGGTGTGGTTTTTCTGGTGCAACTATAGCGAGGGAGCTTGCCGATAATGGTTATATGGTTGAAATTATCGATAAAAGAAATCATATTGGTGGAAATGCGTACGATTATACTGATGAGCATGGGATTCGTATTCATCAATATGGACCTCATATTTTTCATACAAATAATGAAAAGGTTTTTCATTGGTTGAGTAGGTTTACTGAATGGGTACCCTATAAGCATAAAGTAAAGGCGATGTTAAGCGATGGCAGGTTGGTTACCTTGCCGATAAATCGAGAAACTAAGGAGATTGTAGGGGAAGAAAATTTAATTGATACATTTATACGACCATATTCTGAGAAGATGTGGGCTATGCCTTTGGAGAAATTAGATCCAGCGGTTTTAAATCGAGTACCTATGAGGGAGGATGATAATGAGTATTATTTTCCAAATGATGAATTTCAGTACATGCCAGTGGATGGGTTTACGAAAATGTTTGAGCGTATTTTAGATCATCCTAGTATCTCGATTTGTACAAATCGGGTATTTGAAAAGCAAATGGAGGAGAATTTCGACCATATATTTTGCAGTATGCCCATTGATGAGTATTACGAATATAAACATGGAAAGCTTCCTTATCGATCAATAAAATTCCATCGAGTTTCATTGCCCTTACCTCGATTATTTCCAGTTTCAGTGGTTAATTTCACTCATGAAGGTCCATTTACGCGGGTAGTAGAGTGGAAAAACTTTCCTAATCATGGAGAAAATGAAGAATTTACGATTGTAACTTACGAAGAGCCTTGTGATTATTTGGATAATGATATGGAGCGATTTTATCCAGTTAAAGATATCAGTGGAACCAATCAAGATATTTATTCTCAATATCAATTGATTGAAAATCAAAAAGTAACATTTCTAGGGAGACTAGGATTGTATCAATATTTAGA
>JBJOFM010000236.1:0-8306 GCA_046048755.1 Bacteroidota bacterium
TCAATATTCTAAATGCGAGTTAACGGATAATGAAGATTGTGATTTGAATTCCGGTGAAATAATAGCAATCACAAAACAAGGAGATTATAAAATAAATCTATTTCATTCATTAACTTCTAAACACAATGCAGTTGATGAATTAGAAGTAACCCAACTCGAAAAACAGATTTTGGGTCCTCTGTTCCGTTTATACGACAGCAAAACAGACAATAGAATTTCATTTTTACGAGGCGATACCCCGATTCATACAATAAAAGCAAAAATCAATAATGGGGAAGCCGACTTTGTTTTCGTACTACCTGCTAATACGTTTGCGCAAGTAATGCAGGTTGCCGATCAACAGTTGACCATGCCCCCAAAGAGTACTTGGATAGAACCTAAGTTAATGACGGGTTTTGTTATACAGCAGTTTTGAATCGCTGTATAGTTAATGACCCGTTAAAAGGTTATCCAAATTTTATTAATTCACTTTTAGGCTTTCGAACTTTTTCTGAATTTGCTAAATAGTCAGTTTCAGAATCGCGATATCCAATGGCAAGAATAACCGAACATGATAATTTGTCATTTGATGAATTGATTATATCATCAACCGCTTTGCGATTAAAACCTTCCATGGGTGTGGTATCAACTTTCAATGAAGCCGCAGTGGTCATTGCTATTCCTAGAGCAATGTAGGTTTGCATACATGACCAAGAAAATAGTTGTTGATCAGACATACCACTGGTGAATTTTAAAATATTTGACTTGAATCCATCCAATTTTTCGATAGGTGTGCCGCGGGTAGCTGAAATTCTTTGCATGTAAGCCTCAATGTCATCGATTGTCACAGATTTCCATGCATTAAAGATGATTATATGACTAGCTTCTGTAATTTGGGGTTGATTGCTACAAGCCGACAATAATGATTTTCTCAACGGATTATCGTTGTCTAAAACCAATACTTCAAAAGCTTGAAGACCTAGTGAGGTAGGGGTTAATACAATACTGTCAAGTATAGTTGATAAAGCTTTTTCATTTACACGGATATCCGAATAGCGTTTTGTTGCATAACGCCATTTTAAATCGTCAATAATTTCCATAATCAAGGAATAAACCTTGTTGTGCTAAAAAAAGTTTGACCTAAAACAGAGATAGCTGCTTTTTTTCTTTCGCCTCAACAATTAATCCAAATAATTCAGCAATATCATTATGCGTTTTTTGAAGTTGTTTCACGTCAAAAGCGTAAATACTGCTTGTTTTGTGGCTTTTCATTGAAATCAATCCGCCCTCTTTTAGTTTTTGAAGATGGCCAGAAACAGTACTTTGGCTGTAGGGTAAATGATCAACGATTTGCTGGCATGTGCTCGGACCTTCAGACATTAAATACTTTAAGATGGTGATTCTTGCCGGATGCCCCATAGCTTTTGTTACCTCCGAAATTTCTTCTAATGCTGAGTTGAATTGTGCTCTTTTAACCATTACTGTATTTATTGCTCATTGCAAATATACGATAATACATGTAAATAATTATTTTATCGTAATTATAAAATGGTTGTCAATATTAAATAGTTTTATTGCGATGATAGCCAATAAGTTTTCTGTCTTAGAATATGATAAATATCATGCAATTACACAATCTATGTCATAGAAATTTTATAGTCTAGTAAATAATTTGCTATCGTTTTTATTATATGTTTTTTAGGAAGAATTTGACATTAGTACAAGCAGTGGTTCAGTTAGAGACCATCTTTTATCCGCAATTAGAATCGTCCATCCGTCAATTAAGCATAGATGCAATGGTATTGGCGGCGAGTGATGATAAAGAATTGCGATTCCTAGATATTTTAAGTGAATTGCAATCGGAGTTAACCATGCTGCAACAAATGGATTTGACTGTTTTTTTACCCAAATTAAAATTGGTAAGTGATTGTTCTCAAATTCAGGAGGAAGAAAATAATCAATTGAAGAATTCATTTGAGCGAGTATCGGCCAAAAGGAGGAAGGTGATCAATCAAACACTGGAATTAAAAAGTTTGTGTAATAATTTTATGTCGAAATCACGTTGGACAGAATCGAAGTTAAAAAGTTGTAAGTCTTTATTTCAGTTTTATTCATACCTCATCGAATACAATAATTTTCAAGAATTAACACTTTCTCCGTTGATTTATAGTCAGTTAGGCAATTCTATTTTTATTAATTAGTGTAAAATGATTATTGACAATCAAAAAACATCAACGGTAACCAGCTGTTTTCATTGCGGTGTAAAAACCCGTCATGCCATAGTATATGAAGAACATGAATTTTGCTGTAACGGTTGTAAAAATGTTTATCAAATTCTCAATAAAAACAACCTCTGTAAGTACTACGATTTAAATAATCAACCAGGTAATAATGTACAGGCTGTCAGTGAAAATTACGCCAAATTCAATTTCTTAGAAGATGAGCAATTACTGCAGCCATTGTTGACTTTCGATGGACCCGAATTAAGAAAATTAACATTCTACTTACCTCAAATACATTGCAGCTCGTGTTTGTATTTATTGGAAAATCTACACAGGATTAATCCCAATATTTCTTCGGCGCAACTTAATTTCACCAAGAAAGAACTTTCGATATCCTACGTAAAATCGGCCATAACCGCCAAGGAAATAGCGATATTGTTAAGTCAATTAGGGTATGAGCCCTACTTTAGTTTGAGCGATGTTAAAAATGCGGATTCAAAACATGGGGTTGTTCGAAATAAGCGACTTTATCGATTAGGAGTAGCCGGATTTGCTTTTAGCAATATTATGCTAATGAGCTTCCCAGAGTATTTCGATTGGGGTAAAGATGTTGATGGCTTGGGGGTATATTTTCAGTGGTTTAGTTTCATTTTATCAATTCCTGTATTTTTTTACTCGGCTCAAGAGTTTTATGCAATTGCATGGGGTGGTTTAAAAAAGAAATATTTAACCATTGATCTTCCTATAGTGTTAGCCCTTGTAATTACATTTACTAGGAGTATTTATGAAATTACTTCACAATCGGGTCCCGGGTATTTCGATTCATTATCAGGAATCGTGTTTTTTATGTT
Source organism: Bacteroidota bacterium (assembly GCA_046048755.1). Taxonomy (GTDB): domain Bacteria; phylum Bacteroidota; class Bacteroidia; order NS11-12g; family UBA955; genus JAGKXC01. The sequence goes on from JBJOFM010000236.1 coordinate 3,053, forward strand.
GTTGGGTCGATACTTACAAGACAAAACTTACGAAAATCTATCGTTTTCACGCGATTATTCCAGTTATTTTCCTTTAAGTGCCCATGTTTGGAATGCTGGGAAAGAACAAGAAGTTGCTATTAGTGAAATAAAAATTAGTGATGAGATAATTGTTCACAACCAAGAGATTATTGTTTGCGATGGGATTCTAGCCAGTGGGCTAGCTGTAATTGATTATAGTTTTGTAACTGGGGAGAGTACCCCCGTAACGATTCATGAAGGTGAATGGCTTTACGCCGGTGGTAGACAGTTGGGGACTTCCATTAGACTTATAGCTCAAAAAACCGTAGCACAGGGTTATTTGGTGTCTCTGTGGAATCAATCGGCTAAGGAAAATGAATCCGCCAAATTGGAAATTCCAATTCAGACCGATGAAAATCAATACATCCACATAGCTTCGCAATGGTTTACGGTTGGACTCTTTTTAATAGCGATTACAGCAGCATTTTATTGGTTATACAAAGATTCTTCTCAAATATTACACGTAGTTACCTCAATATTAATTGTGGCCTGCCCATGTGCATTGTTGTTAAGTGTAACATTTACCAATGGTCACATATTATCGGCATTAGCTAGACATGGACTTTATATTCGAAATGCAACAACGTTGGAAAGATGGCGTAATTCCGATGTGGTAATTTTTGACAAAACAGGAACATTAACCGATACTACACATCCTGATATTCAATATTCAGGGAAGGACTTATCCGATGAGGAACTTGATTTAGTAGCCGCTGTGTCAAAGGAAAGTATTCATCCTATTGCTAGGTCAATTTCAAAATTCTTGGATAGGGCACAGGTGCCGCTGGAAAATGTTGAAAATGTAAATGGTCAGGGTGTTCGTGCTAAATCAAGCAACGAACAGATTCTACTTGGCAATCGATCGTTTGTTGGCTTGAGTGAAAACTATTCGGTTGGTGAATCAGGATTAATAGATTCGGCTAATTTATTAGGGGGGAGTGAAATTTGGGTTCGAATTAATCACAAAATTTTAGGGGTTTTTATGGTTAAAAGTAGATACCGACAGAACCTTGAAGGTATGATAAATGCAGTAGGGAAGCGAGCCACTGTATCAATACTTAGTGGTGATAATTCTTCGGAAGAGAGTCAACTTTTACAGTTAATTCCCCACAAAACTCCAGTCAAATTTGAGGTGAAACCACATGAGAAAAAAGATTATATCGCACAATTGCAATTAATGGGTAAAAAAGTAATGATGGTAGGCGATGGGCTGAATGATGTAGCTGCTATGCAACAAGCGAACTTCAGTGTTGCTGTTACGGAAAATGTTGGTTTTTTTACCCCTGGTAGTGATGCCATTATTCTTGGAAGTTCTTTAAATCAATTGCATCGATTATGGGGTTTAGCAATACGGGCCAAAAGGGTAATTTGGTGGAGTTTTGCAATAAGTATTGTTTACAATATCGTAGGTTTGAGTTTTGCGGTTTCCGGTTCGTTAAATCCTTTAATTGCGGCAATCTTAATGCCCGTGAGTTCCATTTCCATAGTGATTTTTACGTATGTAGCCTCCAATTGGGGGTATTGGTTAAAAAGGTGATAAAAATCATATTGTTCGTTGAGGCATGTCATTTTTTTAGGAGCATGTAAACGAGAATTTTGGATCAATAATTAATCCCCAAAATGGAAGTGATTTTGATCCTAATGGTATGCAGCATTTTTGTGGCTGGCGGTTTTCTTGTAGCCTATCTATGGAGCGTAAAGTCGGGCCAATATAAAGATTTGGAAGGGGATGGTTTTCGATTATTAAATGATTCTGAATTACATTTTTCAAAAAATAAAACTAACAAATAATACAGTACTATCATGCAGATGGAACGATTCTCGTACGACAACAAAGTAGTGAAATGGTTTGCTTATGCTACCGTTTTGTGGGGCATTGTTGGATTTTTAGCAGGTCTACTCATAGCCCTTCAGCTTGCTTTTCCCGTGTTTAATTTCGATTGGGCACCTACAACCTTTGGTAGAATGAGGCCCGTTCATACCAATGCCGTAATTTTTGCTTTTGTTGGAAATGGTATTTTTATGGGCGTTTACTACTCAATACAACGATTGTGTAAAGCGCGAATTTTTAGCGATGCGTTAAGTAAAATCCATTTTTGGGGATGGCAATTGATCATTGTTTTTGGTGCGTTATCGCTTTGGATGGGTTATACTACAGGTAAAGAGTACGCCGAATTAGAATGGCCATTAGACATCGCCATTACGTTGATTTGGGTTGTATTCGGTATCAATCTATTTGGTACAATTCTGAAGCGCAGAGAAGGTCATTTGTATGTAGCCATTTGGTTTTATATCGCAACTTGGGTGACCGTGGCAATGCTACACATTGTAAACAGCTTCGAAATTCCAGTTACTTTCATGAAAAGTTATAGTTGGTATGCGGGTGTTCAGGATGCTTTGGTTCAATGGTGGTATGGACACAATGCAGTAGCCTTCTTTCTAACTACTCCTTATTTGGGTTTGATGTATTATTTTCTGCCTAAGGCTGCAGAAAGACCTGTCTATTCCTATCGATTGTCAATCATTCACTTTTGGGCATTGATATTTATTTACATATGGGCAGGTCCTCACCACTTATTATATACAGCGTTACCAGATTGGGCTCAAAGTTTAGGTACCGTATTTTCCGTTATGCTAATTGCTCCGTCTTGGGGTGGAATGATTAATGGTCTACTTACACTTAGAGGCGCCTGGGATAAGGTTAGAGATAGTGTAGTATTAAAATTCATGGTGGTTGCAATTACTGCTTATGGTATGGCAACCTTTGAAGGTCCGTTGTTGAGTTTGAAAAACGTTAATGCAATATCGCATTTTACCGATTGGACAATAGCACACGTGCATGTTGGTGCATTGGGTTGGAATGGATTTTTAACTTTTGCTGTATTGTATTGGTTGATTCCTAAAATGTTTGGTACCAAGCTTTGGTCTAACTCTATGGCTAATGCACACTTCTGGTTGGGAACGTTAGGCATTGTCTTCTACGCGGTTCCCATGTATTGGGCAGGTTTTACCCAGAGTTTAAACTGGAAAACATTTACCGATGAAGGACAGCTGCAATACACCTTTCTGCAAACAGTTGATATGATTGCTCCGATGTATAAAATGAGATCGGTTGGCGGTTTGTTGTATTTAATCGGTGGAATTTTGATGGTAATAAATCTATGGAAAACTGTATCCATGGGTAAATTCATTGAGGAGGAAGCCGCAGAAGCTCCTGCATTGGTGAAAATCGAAAGTCATCAAGGAGAACACTGGCATCGTTGGATTGAACGCAAACCCATTCAATTATTGGTGTTAAGTTTAGTGGCTGTTGCCATTGGGGGGGTAATTGAGATGGTTCCAACTTTCTTAGTAAAAGAAAATATACCTACCATCACATCGGTTAAGCCCTACACTCCTTTAGAATTACACGGTAGAGATATTTATATCAGCGAGGGTTGCTATACCTGTCATTCACAAATGGTTAGACCGTTTAGAGATGAGGTAGCTAGATACGGTGAATACTCCAAATCGGGTGAATTTGTTTACGATCACCCTTTTCAATGGGGAAGTAAAAGAACAGGTCCCGATTTAGCTCGAGTTGGAAAAAAGTATAGCAATGATTGGCATTTTAACCATATGTATGAACCATCTGCAATTTCCGATGGATCTATTATGCCCAGATATCCATTTCTTTTAACCTCTGGTATAGACATAATGCGTACACCCAAAATGATTAAAGCAATGCAGACCTTGGGCGTACCGTATGAAAAAGGTTATCATAATCAAGCAAATCAAGATCTAGATAAGCAAGCTAAAGAGATAACTGCCGATTTGATGAAAAGTGATTTGGTAAAACAAACCATGGAGCTTGAGGGTGTTAAGGATTTGACTTATACAAAAATGGTGGCTCTTATTGCGTATTTACAAAGAATCGGAACCGACATTAAAGCTGCTCCAGTTGGAAGTGTTCCAACGCATTAAATCAATATATTATGAAATTTATTAATTATTTGAAGACGATTTCGGGTGTACAAGTTTATCCAATGATCTCGTTGATGCTCTTTGTACTGGTGTTTGGATTGGTATTGTTTTTAACATTTAAAACCAATAAATCATACCTTGAAAAAGCTAAAAATATACCTTTAAATAACAACGATTAAAACTATGAAATTCAATAATTTAAAAAAATACCCTTTAATAGTATTACTTGCATTTCCAATGTTGTTGAATGCCCAAGTAGATTCTGTAGCAGTGGCAGATTCGGTGATTAAATCCGTTGGAGCGAATCAAAATGTGCACTGGTTACTGATGGTTACAGCGGCCGCATTGGGAGTAGTGGCCATTATTTTAGGTCTTTTAGTTGGGAAAGTGGCTATATACAAAATTAAAGCAAAGAAATCTCTTTCGATGATTTTAGCTTTTATGATTGCGGGGATAACACAAGCTCAAACGAATCAAGGCGATATGCATTGGCACTTATCCGAAGAGGCACTGAACTTGATACTTTTATCCGTAATTTTCTTTGAACTTTTAATTATTCTATATTTTGCGTATTGGTTAAAGGTGATGGTTTTACCCGCAAAAGAAAAATCCATTCAACCTAAAACAAACGCTTGGTGGGATTGGTTTAACAAATCCGTTTCCATAGAAAAGGAAAAAGACGTTCAATTAGATCATAATTACGATGGTATTAAAGAATTGGACAATGCGTTACCTCCTTGGTGGCTGTATGGATTCTATATCACAATCGTATTCGCTGGTATTTACCTTTGGAGATACCACGTAAGTGGAACAGCTCCCTTGTCTTACGAAGAGTTACAAAACGATTTAAAAAAATCGGAAATCGAATTAAAGGCGGTTCTCGCTAAAAAAGGCGATAGAGTGGATGAGAATACCATCGAATTTAAAGAAGATGCATCTATGATTGCCGATGGTAGATCGATTTTTGAATCCAATTGTAAAGCGTGCCATGCGGATAATGCAGGTGGAATGCCCAATTCAGGACCCAACCTAACAGATAACTATTGGATTCATGGGGGTGATATTAAAAATGTTTTTAAAACCATTCGATACGGTGTTGTTGAAAAAGGCATGATTGCTTGGGGAAATGTTTTATCAAATAAGCAAATTGCCCAAGTAGCTACATACATAAAAAGTATTAAAGAACCCGTTGTTGGCGGACAGCCACCAAAAGGGGAACTCTATGATGGCG
>JBJOFM010000237.1:0-6179 GCA_046048755.1 Bacteroidota bacterium
CCGTTATTGGGCATTCCCGAAAGCGGAAAATAAATAATTTAATTTTTTTAAAACCAGACAACTAAGCTCGCAAAAATCGTCTACGTATAATTTTTAGTTTTCGGGGAGATCTCATCATGCCATTGAAAAATTGTTCTCCCCGATAACTATCGCCTTTAATCGCCCAATATCTTCCAGGAATACCCCAAAACAGTTGGTGAATTATCCATACCGGTGGAGCAAGCAACATGCCGATGATAAAGGTACAAACAGCGGCTACCGCCACACCAATGACCAAAAAAAGCAAAAACGCAGCTTTAAATCCCTCTCCGGATGCCGATCCACCGGAACCCGTTGTTGCTCGAGCGGCCACTAATAAAGCTACAAAGGACAAAATCAATACTATAAACAAACTAACCCACTGAAAAAAGGGCTGTAAAATAATCTGCAACTTATATAAAAAAGTGCCCCCTTTTTGGATCGCTTTGATTTCCGTGTATGGGATGTAACACAGCTTCCCCATAATTCGCTTTTGATCTTTACTGCTCGGTAGATTTTCGAACAATGATATCGACTTTTTATTGTTTAAAATAAAAACACCCGACTCAGACACCCCCATTAACTTCCCAACCAACACCTTATCTCGCATGTAAACAGAAACCAATTTGTGCTTTTTAACAATGGAATCATGTCTGAAATATGGTTTTAATAGAATCTGATTACTGTAATCCATTAAGTAATCCATGGGAACATCCATTTTCCGATATTTTGCCAAAATCCAAGAGTCGATACGGTTCTTTAAGGTATCTTCTAAACGTGGAATAACCCGAATCATACTACCCTGATTGGGTGATTTTTTCGACAAATACGAAGATTTAGGATTTACATTAGTTGGGGTTGATGGTTTAGCCGATACTAACTCCGAGTTCCAAGAAACACGATAACCTGCTGAATGGTATTGTTTTTCTAGTGTACAGCTTGATAAACCAATAACAATGAATGTAAAAAGTACAGAAATCGAAAGAAAATTAGAACTACAAATGCTCCACGGCAAACTACAGCCGCTAATACTACGGTGTAATATGCTATTAAACAACGATTTCCCTCGAATTACCATTACCCAAAGTAACTAATTTACTTGGGAAAGGGTATTACGAAAAATCGCAAAACGATTAAAAATATTTACGATTTATTGCAACTGATTAAGAACAAATTCCTTGCAATACTGCTTAATTTGCTCACGAACCGATGCGAATTGCTGCATGATTTCTTCTTCCGTTCCCTGAGCTTTTGCAGGATCTGGAAAATTAAAATGAAATCGCTGGGCCGATGAGGGGAAAATCGGGCAGCGCTCTTGTGCGTTATCGCAAACGGTAATGATGTAATCAAAAGGAATATCTACATATTCGTCAACGTGATTGGATGTATGATGATTGATATCCAATCCATCCTGAGCCAATGTGGCAATCGCTCTAGGGTTAACACCGTGCGTTTCAACTCCTGCGCTAAATATCTCCGCTGAATCTCCAGCAAAAAATCGCAAGTAGGCTTCTGCAATTTGACTCCTGCAACTGTTGCCTGTGCAAAGTACCAATATATTTTTCATCGAATTATTTCCACCATTTATTTTTCAACCAATATGCCGCTTTAACTAAAAGTATCAAAGCAGGAACCTCAACCAATGGACCAATTACGCCGGCAAAAGCTTGTCCGCTATTTAGTCCAAAAACACCAATACTCACCGCAATTGCCAATTCAAAATTATTTCCCGACGCAGTAAATGAAACAGATGCAGCATCGGCATAAGAAACACCCAATTTTCTAGATACCGAGAACATTAAAAAGAACATAACAACAAAAAATATCACCAATGGTAATGCCACTCGAAGTACATCCAATGGTAGTGAAACCAATGTTTCACCCTTCAACGCAAACATGATTACGATCGTTAATAGCAGTGCGATTAATGTAATTGGAGACACAACGGGTAGGTATTTCCGATTAAACCACTCCATGCCTTTGCTACGAATGAGTACCCAACGAGAAATTACGGCTGCCGCAAATGGAATTCCCAAGTAAAGACCTACTGTTTTGGCAATTTCCCAAAATGTTATATCCAATGACAACCCAGGTATTCCCCACCAAGGTGCAACTATTTCTAAGTAGAAATAGGCATAGGCACTAAAGAAAAACACCTGCAATAAACTATTTATACCCACCAAGCCGGCGGTTAATTCCCTATTCCCTTGAGCCAGTTCACTCCAAACAATTACCATGGCGATGCACGGCGCCAACCCAATGATGATTAAACCCGTAATGTATTCAGGGTACCCAGATAATAAATTTACGGCCAACAAAAACATCAATAATGGGCCTACTATCCATGTGATAATAAATGAACTTATCAGCAATTTGGGATTACTTAAGACCGATGGAATTTTAGCAAAATCCACTTTTGCCAATGGCGGGTACATCATTAATATCAATCCGATGGCTAAGGGAATATTGGTGGTTCCTACCGACAGTTCATTGATTCCGTCTGCAAATCCATCCACCCCATACCCCAAGGCCACCCCAATACCCATCGCTAAAAAAATCCAAAGCGTTAGGTACCTATCCAAAAACTTTAATCGTGTTTTCATATAGGGCTTTTTTTAACAACAACCGCCGCCAGGGGTGCAACAAGAAGATTGCGTTAATTCCGTGAGATTTACTTTCTTTTTATCAGCAGTCTTTAAAGGTATGCCGCATCGATCCGGCGCCAAACAGTCGGTTTTCAATGAAAGCAACTTGAAAACCCCATTTTCAAACTGCAATCCATAACGCTCAATAGTTTGTCCTTGGTATTCTACCTCCAATTCCAATAACTCAATCCCGAATAACAACTCCGAAGATTCCACAATCCCAATTAACTTTTCAGATGTTAATCGATGGTCTAAATCGTCAGCCACCCACAGTTGCATCGATGCCTTTTTCTCCGATCGCATTTGCCCACCACAATCTACATATTGCTTAATGTGCAACCCAATTTCAGTAACGTGAAAATGTGCAGGAACCAAACCCACAGGAGTTTCAAAAATTAATTCTTTTAACCCCTTTAAATGATTTTTAAAATCAGTAACATTCATACTTTTAACTATTTACAACATAAATTCTGCGCCTTCAAAACAGGCAACATAGATTCAAAATAATTCTTCAAACCGGCGATAGTCTCTGTATTTAAACAATAGCAAACCGAGTTCCCACTAATAGTACCTTTAATAATTCCTGCCAATTTCAACTCCTGTAAATGTCGAGAAATTGTAGGCTGAGACAATTCCAATTGATCAACCAAATCACCACAAATACAGGAATTTACACTTAAAAGGTGTTCAACAATGGCTATTCTAGCAGGATGACCCAATGCCTTTAATTGAGCAGCAACCAATAGTTGTGATTGCGTATAATCCAATTCCTTTGTGACGCCCATCTATTTAAATTCCCCACAAAGATAAAACTAAAATTTTAAATATAGCAATATTGCTATATTGTTTTATCGTTATCAACTAAAGCGATTCGCAGTACTTCTTGAAATTATCCAAAATCATTTGCCAGCCCATGCGCTGCATATCCAATGGATTTTGATCTTCGGGAACAAATCGCTCTATCACCTCCACCCCTTCGCCATTTGGCATTTTCTTAAACTCAACACTCACCCATCTACTCTCGCCTAAATCCTCCCCCAACGAAAATTCCAACAACCCATGCGGCTCGATTTTTCGAAAATGGCCCCAATAGTCGAACGACATCGAACCGTCTTTTGCGGCCATCGTATAACAAAACTTACCTCCTTCTTCCAACATAGATTCCGCTTTAGGGCAATGCCAATCTTCGGAAGCAAAATTCCATCCAGTGATATGCAATGGATTGGTGAAACAATCCCAAACCACATGTAAATCGCTATGAATAACGGTGCGTACTTCTATCATTTCCATACACACAAATCTAAAGTAACTGCAATTTAATTATGCTATCGTTTTTGAAGAATTTGGCGATAACTCACTGCCCCACTAACATCTTTTAACACCAAGTAATACAAGCCCGCGGATAATTCAGCCATCGGTATTGAAAAATCAGTTGACATCACATTGAATTCCTCGCCCTTCAAAGTCAGACCCATGGCGTTTACCAACAAATATCCTGAAACCGACTTATTCAATCGGACAAGACAATCATCCTCAACGGGATTGGGAGAAATACGTATCCTAATGGATTGTTCTCTTACCGAAACCCAAGAAGTATCCGGAATATACGGTTTATGCACCACAGAAATTGCCTCATAACATTGAGGATATGGCTTCATTTCGTCCATTGCCTGATTTTTAATCATCACAAAATTACCCACAACCGACTTAGGCGAAGCATTATTGTTAATCGGCGATAACACCATACCTGCCTTCCCTTTTCCAACCCCTTTTCTGCCCAATAACAACAATTGCGCCGAGGTAGAACTCCAGCTATTTACCAATTTATCAACGTCCACTCCGATCGATTCAAATTCCGATTTCAGCGTTTCTACAAAATTTTTACTAACAATTACATGCGATGCAAAGGCCAAATAATCACCCGGATCCAATCCTTGTATAACTTGCTTCCAATAGGTAACATCGGATTCCGTACCATCGTAATACATTTGACTATCAATGGGGTATCCGTAGGAAGTCCATAATCGGCCATTGGCACATTGCGGCATCACAGCCGAAGGAGTTGGCTTCAAATTAAATCCATTGAATGGCACCATTAACATTCCCAGTCCATCTACACAATTTCCGCTTGTAATAGGCGTCCATACCGTTGAAAAATAGGATATTCCTTGATTCTTGTGGTAACTATTCAAATAAATACGCTTAAATCCACAAGTGCTACCTTTGGGAATCACCTCCAGCTCCTCAAATCCCGTTACCTTATTAACAAACAAAGTAACATTGGCAGGCATTACTGTATCGCTGTTATTTTCATCATAATTCACGGTCATCGCAACCTGAACCCGTCCTCCGGCAGGAATTGTGTCACCTATACTGCAACCGTAGGTGGTTTTATACTTCCATGTATATTTAAATCCTACATTTGTTTCTTTGCTTGTGTTATTATAAAACGGTTGATCCGGGTCATTATTCCAAGCAACAAAATAGGGCTTCATATGATACCAATTCAATGTTACCGATGTTGGTTTCACCGGATTGGCAGTGTTATTCTTCACAAACCACAAGGTAGAATCGTCCAAGTTCACAAACTCAAACGTAAAATCCTGAGCACAGACCCTAGCACTCAAAAACAGCAGAAAAACCGTTATGCAGATTTTCAATTGACTCATCCCATTCTATGACTCCAAAACACAAAGAAGTTACAAAAAAACATAAACATTCGCAAAACGTAGTATCACTTACTTTTAAACTCTAATTCAATAATTGCCGCATGTTGAGTCTTTCGCTTCTCAGTTGCTATAAACACCTTATCGTGTAGCAAATTCAATGCAACACCTTCCACTTGAGCCGGCTTTATCCCAATCTTTCTCCGACTCATTACACGCTTTCGATTCCAATCCAAATTCAAGATATATTGATTACCAAAAACCGAATATCCTACCAACAGCACTTCCCTGTTTCGCCAACAAGCATCCGTTACCAAACATCGAGTATTTATTGATGCAACCTTTCGGGCTACCTGCTTTCCGGGAGAATTCAAAAGCACGTACACATTACTTTTAAAATTCTTCCAATTCTTTGTAAATAGCCAAATGGAATCATCTAGAACTAACATCGACTCGCAATCAAAATTATGTCGGAATCTCGGTTTAAAATCCCATTGATCTTCAAAGTCAAATTCTATAGAATCAACCACCGAAGTATTCCTAATCCCCCGCTTATTAATTCCGGTAACATTATATTTCCAATCATCAGCAAAAACAGAGGAATCAACATCGGAGATTCGATAAATTTTCAAATCCCGGCGATCACCTCGATTATTTCCAAAATCGCCGATGTAAACCCTTACATCATCTCGTGTTATCGCTTCCCAATCTCGATTATTTAAACCCGTAGACACAACAAATGATTTGCGATTTCCCCAATCAAAAACAACCAAATCCGACGAATTTCCGCCATCCTGAATCCCTAAAAACCAATTGCTTCCGATTACAGGAAAGGCATTGCATATTCCAC
>JBJOFM010000238.1:0-6728 GCA_046048755.1 Bacteroidota bacterium
TTTTTATGGGGGGGCAGGATTCCAATACAATGGACACTGGTCTTGGGTTTATTTGCATGAGAATCTACCGCACACGGACCTAGATGGATCAGCGGTTCGAATCAACGGCAAACCGGTCAGCATCATGGAATGGATGGCCGCCCAAAAGAAAGGGAAATAATCAAATCAAAGGCAGTTCGAAAGAGCTGCCTTTTTTTAGGCCAAAGCCTTCAGCGCTCGAACCAATTGGTCTAATTCCGCGGTACTCGTGAAGACATTGGGAGTGATCCGACAGCCATGTACGTCATTGCCATCGATCGCTACCGTGTAAATCTTAAATTCTTCTAATAGGCGTTTGGCTAGTTCGGCGGGTTTTAGTCGGCCGACACCCACATTCGCAATAGCTCCATGTCTTGCAGGATCTGCGGGGGTATTCACTGAAATACCTGGGAGATGACGGACTTGACGAGTCCAATATTGCTGCAAATAACGCAATCGGGCTTCCTTACGAGCCGGTCCCAATTGGCGGTAAAAATCGACCGCATCCTTCACGGCTAAATGGGCGTGTACGGGATTGGTTCCGAGGTGATTGAGGCGTTCAATGCCATTTGCGGCTTGTTCGTTTTCAGCAAAAACGGGCCAAATTTTCGAGACATGTTCGGGTTTGATGTACAACATGCCAACGCCCAGCGGAACGGCCAACCATTTATGAAGGCTTGCCCCGTAATAATCACAATGTAGATCGGGCAGATTAAATTCTATATGTGCCACGGCGTGGGCGCCGTCCACCATGACTTCCACGCCTCTCGCATGGGCCATATCACAAATCTTTCGGATGGGAAGGATTTGGCCTGTCACATTGACCATGTGGCATACCATGAGCAATTTGGTTTTGGGCGTGATCGCTGATGCGTATAGGTCAACAATCTCTTCGTCATTTTTGGGATGCAAAGGAAGGGAAATCTTTTTAAGCACAATGGCTTGTCGGCGAGCCACCTGCTCAAACATATCCTGCATCGCACCATAATCCTGAATCGCAAAAACCGCTTCGTCCCCGGCTTGCCAGGGATATCCGCCGATAATCATGTCGAGGGATTCAGTAGTATTTCGAGTTAAAATGAGGTCATCTGGGGAACAATGAACGATATCGGCCACGAGTTTAGACATGGCTTTGCGGTCCGGAAATTGGGTGGTGCGCATGTAATAGGCACCTTGGTAATTGATTTCGCGAATGTGATTTAGGTGCTTCTCGAGCGTTTCCTCGGGAAGGATATTATAATAGCCATTCTCCAAATTGATGTAATCCGGTTTCAGGCGGTAGGCCTTGCGAACCTTGGCCCAAAACGCCTCGTCATCCGCCGCGGCGGGTTGTGCGAGTAGTTGGGCCAAGGAAGGCATAAGCCCGAGGCCGAGGGAGGATTTGAGGAATTGGCGTTTGTTCATTTGGAAGACCGGGAAATTGCAACAAGTTAAAAAAAATGCGTGGCAACTACCCTTTCCACCTACTCTTTACTTAATTTAATTGTTTTGGTTAAGCCATTGCTTTCAGACGTCATTTTAATCAAATAGGTTCCTGAAGCTAAATTTCCCACATAGATGGACTCTTTGGATTTAACTTGTTCTTGGGTGAGGATACAAGCTCCTCGATTGTCGAAAATTTTGATTTGAGAATATATCCCAAACGAGTTGGGGAATTCAACGATTAGCTGCTCCTTGAATGGGTTAGGGTAAACATTTGATTCATGGGAAGCCTCCTCAGTAGCTGTAATTAAGCCATAAGTTTCTTTGGAAATAGCAGAAATACAGCCGTTTGAATCTGTCACTTGAACTGTGTAAACTCCATTGGCAGTTGCATTTATTTTTTGTCCAATTTCTCCGGCTATTTTATTTCCATTTAAATACCATTGATTACCTGTTGCAGAGGAAGAAACTAAATTAGTTGAGCCTTCTCTTGAAATTGCTGGTATTGCTGGATTATCTAAAACTTGAATATTTAGCTCGTAGTCTTGACTTTCAAAAAAACTAGTTTTAAATCGATATGAAAGCGTATCCTGTCCAACAGCATTCGCGGAATAAGTGAGTAAATTATTGGAAGCAGTCAAGGATCCTAATTTACCATTTTTACTAATAGCCAAATCAACAGGGACATAAGCAGGCGAATACTTAAAAGAATTACCTTTACAAACACTTAGTTTTTGCTTGGCAGCTTTCGGATAAATCAAGCTATCGATTTTGGTATAGAAATCTACGTTCTTGGTTTTGTAGTCCTTATCGATTGGAAAATTGATTACTTGAGAAGTACGTAACAACAAATTATATTTTAGCTTTGAATCTGATTTTACAAACAAGTACACACTCTTATTGGCATCATCAGCAAACTTTATGGTCGATGGAATAAAATCATTGTTTCCGTTATTCAACCAAATTCGATAATTCAGTGCGTGAAGTTGGCTCCCGTTGTAATATTTACAACATGGGTAATTTTGATACATGGTGTAATCAAACTCTTTAAATACGAGATCATCATAACCATCAAAATTAATATCTGAAATCTTCGGGTCAATAAAATACACTGTGGCTGTATCAATAAAATTTCCTTTGAAGGGAGAAATCTTTGAATAGTCGGTTCCATCCGACTTAAAATAAAGTGAAATCCATTTCCCTCCTGGATGATTGGGAGTTACTTTTTGAGAGGCAATGCGATACACTAAATCATTTTTCTTCGTGGTTGGATTTTCAAAACTTAATACTTGTTCACCTCCAATATGCACTCCCTCTTTCCATTGAAATGGTTTGTTGGATCCAATTAATTTGGCTTCCCAGACGCCATTAACTAAATCTAAATAAACAGGTTGGTCTGAAATTGGTACGATTAATTCTAATTCTTTGTCAGAATCTATATTGACAAATTTCAAACCAAAGGAACCTTGATTATATTTTTGGTTATTTATTAGGTATTGATACCCCATAAATTCCGAATAAGTCAAATTAGAGACATTCATTTTAGTGAATTCCCCTTTCCCATTGTTGGAGAAAATGACTGTTGACCCATATCCATAAGCAACATCAATATCGCCATCCAAATCAAAATCTGCCACAGCATGAGCATGGTAATACTGCCTTTCATTGGTAATGAAAGGAATTTCTTTTTTTACAAAACCATCTTTATTCCCCTTAAAGAAGACATTGTAATCTCCCCAAGGTTGTTTGTCAGCCTCCTCTTTACCATGGTCAATGATGAGGATGTCTTTGATTCCATCATTATCAATATCTTCATAATAATAGGGTGGATTAATTCCGCCGACTGGATAATATCCTCCTAGCATTTGGGCGGTCACTTCCTTGACATATCCACTATCTTGCTTAATTTCAAAAACACGATAATAGTCTACCTCCGGACCTGTTATTGAAGTAAAGGTAGTCAGCCAATAATTTTTGCCATTTTTCTCGAAATGTAAATCACCAAACTCATAGGTGGTGTTGGCATTGATAGGTCTTTCTAAAACAATCTTTTTCTCACCCTTCCCTTGACCCAAAACGGAATATGAAATCAGTAGTAATCCAACAATTATTTTTTTCATTAGTATTTCAAATAGAAGTTCTTATTTATTTTAAATCCTTTTTTGGTATTCTCCCACCAAAAATAAGCCCCATTAACACCATTTAATTGACTTTTTCGATAGGTAGGATAAAACAAATCCATATCACCATCTTTGTCAACATCCCCAGTCCAAACCTGCAATTCACCAATTAGCTTTTTATCAATTTCGATGTAGTTAGGACGATATTCAAATTGCTTACCTGTATTTTCAAAATACTCCTGCAAATAATACCATGGGGAATTCGGTTTCACTTCACAACTCCCAACGATAAGGTCTTTGTCTCCATCCCCATCCCCATCAACCATAGCTATACGCTCCACTGAAATGATATCACCGTTCATATAAATATATTTCTTGAGCGTTTTACCTACGACAGGAAAATTTGACACACCCTTGCTATTCATAACACTGAGCGTTTGGGACATATCTTTTGAAGTATAATTTCCATTCTCATCAATTTGATTAATATACAAATTGACATAATCCAACAAACCGTCGCCATCAAAATCCAATTTATTTGAAACAGATTGATTAAATAAGGGAGGGCCTAATTTGCGTCTCTCAAAACGATTATTTCCGAGATTTTTTAAGTAATCGCCATGATTATAATCAGATAAAAGCACATCTTGTTTCCCGTCGAAATCCCAATCAAAGAGAGAAATATTAAATGATAAAGGCTTATTGGGCTCATCTAGTATTTCAATCACATCATATTGCAACTTACCTTTTGACAATAATAGGTAGATATTATTTCCAATGTAATTTGCCTTACTTCCCGGTGTCCCCGGTTGGCCCGTCCACCACTCGCCCATGTAAGATAGTCCAAAATCATAAAATCCATCATTATTCAGATCCTGATAATCTACCATGATATGTTGCAAGGAATCTCTAGCGGCAGGTTTGAAGGCTTTTAGATCAAATGAAAATATACTTGTACCCGTATAATCTTTTATCTCAAAAATAGATGGGAGGATAGACTTCTCAGAAACACGACGATAGGAAACTATATCGGGAATTTGATCATTATTAAAATCATAGGGAGCATTCTTCCCTGCAGCATGATCATTCCAATTCAAATTTGGAAACAAATCAGTATTTACGGCAGGTATTAAAGGCTTATCCATAAACTTAGCCACCAATGAAAAGGGTTTGGAAACTAAAATAGTTAACACCGAGTCTGTTCCTGTTTTGTCCCCTTTCCACTCACTAAATGACGAACCTAGGTTCGGCTTGGCTGTCAATTTAACTGTAGTCCCAGACGGGTACTGCGCCTGACTTGCCACAGCAATCACCTCTTCCTTCACCGTTCCATTTCCTTCAATCGTCAGGTTCAAGGGGTATTGTCTTTTCTCAAAAACGCCCGTAACTTGCTTGTCGGCATCCATCAATAGGCTCGTCGGATTCGTCGTTCCACTTAGTGATCCCTGCCAATTTTTGAAAACATATTCACCGTTTGGCGTGGCAGTCAAAGAAACTTGTTGGCCATGCTCAAAGGAATTACTCGGTGGAGTAACGGTTCCTCCATTGAAAGGACTTGCATCCGTGCTAAGCTTGTGGGTGAGGATTTCTTTGGTACAACCCAAGGTAACAACCATTACAAAAAATCCTAAATATTTCTTCATGCTCTATTTTTTCAATTTAAATTTATTAGTCCCATCGTTGATCCAATACCATTCCTTTTCGATATCAGGTACGGTTCCTGGAGTATTTCCTTCTCGAACAATCATATCAAGTTTCCCATCATTGTTCATATCTAATAATCGAATCCAAACAAACCATACAAAACTTGACGGATCATTGGTTAGAAACTTATAGTTGTCAATCCGTTCTTGAGTCACCTCTTTAAATGTACGATCTCCATTATTTTGAAGAAACTGAACGTAATATCCCACAGCATTCGGGATTCCAGCTCCTCGATTGATAATTATATCTAATTTCCCATCATTGTTGAAATCTAGAAAATCAAAATCATCGACCATACCATATGTATCATCCCCTCCCGCAATAGGTAATTCGGTTGCATTATTATATCGGAATTTTCCATCACCCATATTCCAAAATACGCGCGTGTAGTTTCGCACACCATTTTTGTTGACAAAATTTTCCGCATTTCCGGCAATTAAATCAACGTTCCCATCTTGGTTTAAATCCATTAGTTCTAGATGATAATAACCATTCTGCTGTTGGGCAGTCAAATTATCCTCACGAACAAAATCACCATTTGAGTTACGGTAAACATGATCAACCGTCACGAGGTCAATATCTCCGTCATTATCTACATCCGCAGCTGAAATGGTATGATTGTATGCTGTAGAGTTTGGGATATATTTAACTTCAACACGGTCTTTAAAGAAATAGACAATACCAATTTCCGCCCCGGGAAAGGGAGGATAATCATACCCTTGATCCGCAATAATAAAATCTAAGTACCCATTATTATCTACATCAATAACTTGACCCTTTCTTGGCCAAATAAAACCGGGAAGTTTTTTATACAGACTCCAAGTATTATTCCCCTTATTTTCTATTACATAGACCGATTTCCTATCCTGGGTGTAGGAGGTTGACGCAAAAATAAAATCAGAATCGCCATCTAAATCAAAGTCCAAAAATGAATAAGCCGAGGATAAGTGTTCAGGTTCTTTAACATTCATGGCAGAGGGCATAAACTGTCGAAACTTATTAAAATTCTCATACGATTTATAAGAACTTTCTAAACTTACAAAGTAGGAGGTTTTACGATTCACCTGACTGAAACTTTGAAACTCGATTGGAACCACGGGGGGTCTAGGATCAAATTTGGCAATAATACTCAATGGCTTTTCTATTTTAATATCCAATGGATTATTGATCGATTTAATATCGCCTGTCCAATCTTTGAATAAAAAACCTTCATTCGGTTGAGCCGTAAGCCGCACCGTAGTCCCAGACGGGTATTGCGCCTGACTTGCCACGGCAATCACCTCTTCCTTGACCGTTCCATTACCCTCAATTGTTAATGTCAGAGGATATTGCCTTTTCTCAAAAACGCCGGTCACTTGCTTGTCGGCATCCATCAATAGGCTCGTCGGATTCGTTGTTCCACTTAGCGATCCCTGCCAATTTTTGAAAACATATTCGCCGTTTGGCGTGGCGGTTAAGGAAACT
>JBJOFM010000239.1:0-2515 GCA_046048755.1 Bacteroidota bacterium
GGATAGGGGTAATAACATTGGTGCTGTCTAATCTACCGCCCAAGCCAACTTCAATGATACCAATATCCGTATTTTTGAATTTGAAATATTCAAAAGCCATCGCTACCGTTAATTCAAAAAATGATGGCTGAATTTCATCCAAAATCGGTAAGATTTTCTGAGTGAAATCAACAACAAATTCTTGTTCAATTAATTGTCCATTGGTTTGTATTCTTTCTCGGAAATCCACTAAATGCGGACTGGTATACAACCCTGTTGAATATCCATTTTCTATAAAAATAGAGGCCAAGGTGGAAGAAACGGATCCTTTTCCATTAGTACCACCAATATGAATCCATTTTTTACCTAGGTGAGGGTTACCGAGGAAATCTAATAATTTTAACGTGTTGGTGAGATCTTTTTTATAAGCAACCTTGCCCAGATTCTGAAACATAGGCAAACGGCTATAAAGAAAATCTAACGTTTCTTTATAATTCATTAAGATAAGGATTGGTTAAAATTCTCGCTTTATCGTTATACGAATTTCACCTGAACTTGGATATTTAGCACCTTCCGCAGATTTTGCCACTAATTTTGTGTGTTCTGGTTTGAAATAGTATCGTAATACTTCCATTGCGTTTCCATCTGATCCGGTGTAATTATAATCACCGCCCAAACTTAAACGCATCGTAACGGGACAATTTTCGCATGTTTTAATAATTCTTGCCACAATTGTGCCATATCCTTCAGCGATAGGAATACTTCGTAAATCAGATTGAATTTCATGACCACTTAATGAACCCTGATGAATTCCGGATCCTTTTCCTCTTCCAGTGCCAGTACCATTACCACCAAAATTACCGCCACCACTGCCGCCTCCTGATCCAGGACCTGTACCTACAGGATTGTTACCAACACCATTTTTAGTACCAGTAGGGTCGCCTTCTCCACCTTTACCATTTCTCTTGCCTATTTTGGTGAAATCAACTTTAAATTTTGGGTTTTCTTGAGCCGGTCTGCTGCTTGTTGGTGGGTCAATGGGTGGTAACTCTGCGGCATCGGGTTCTACATCGTTGGTTACGATTTGACCTGGACCTCCAGCTGGTGTAGAAGTAGATGGACCCATCGATGGTTCACCTCCCAATTTGGGAGTGGTTTCCTGACTACCTCCACCAGAACCACCGCTATTTTGGTTTACTTCTGCTGGCTGAACCATGCCAAAATCAAGTTCCAATGGGGCTTTCTTATTGATCAATGGAGGATCAGGTAGATTAATTCTAACAAAAAACAAAAGCAACATCAACAATGCCATCACCGCAACACTGATCGCTCCAGATATTGTGCGTTGACTGGTGTTTGTGGTTAACGATTTTTCGTAAATAGCGTGGCTCATAATACTAGCATTACCACTTAAACGTTAATTCTTCCACCGATATTGTTCCTGCTGGCATTTCGCTAATGTTCTCAACAAACAACGATGCCATTTTTTCAGATTTGAATCGACCCAAAACTACTTTCGTTAAACTTGAATTTTTTGCGGATAACAAACATACATCGTACCCTAATTTTTGCCAACGTAAACCTTCAGCAAATGCCAACTTTTCAGTTATGTAAGCACCGCCTGTAACGAAGTACTTTCCATCTTTGGATTTTAATTCTTTTTTCAATAAATCCATTCCTTCAATTCCATAGCAAAATTTGCATTTGTGGGTGATAGTCCTAGGCTTATCTTCTTTAACAAAAACTACTTGATTTTCATTGGTATCATCCGCTGCAGTCATCATCATAGAAGCTTGTTCTGTTGATTTTTCCTTTTTCTCAGTAATAAGCTGAGAAAAGGTAAAGTATAAACTTACCGAAATACTTACTATAGCAATTGCAGCTGCGATTTGCCATAACAACGAAGGCTTTACTTCATCATTGTCCGATAATTCTGTATCTGAATTTTCTTGAACACTTTCCACCATTGATAAATTCAAACCGATTTCAATTTCTGAATCGATCAAACGATTAGTATGGGATTCACTTTCAGATGAACGGAATTCAATTTCTTCCTGATTCGATATTACTTCCTTGCTTCTTGAATCGAGTTGAAAATCGGATTTATTAGTTGATTCCCCGATAGCAGAAATTTCAGATTTATCCTCTAAGGTGTTTTTAGAAGTAGGTTCTATGTTTTTGGTTGCAGGATCGGAGGATTCAGAAAATAAATCCCACTTCCATTGAAAAACGGGCAACCCAAAACTGTATGGATCAATACTGAAATTAGGTGAACTTATAAAAAACACACCGCCGCTTGAGTTTGTATGAAAATTCCCTAATGGAAGAAGTGAATAATTCTTCTTAATTGAAAGTTCATTATTGATATGTTTAACCCAATCGCTTAGTATTTGTTGACATGTTTTAAAAGATTCACCGGTAATATTTCGTAAGGCATCGGCAACCAAACCATCATCCGATTTGATTTCATTGTTGAAATATACAATGGCCGTAGACGCTTTTAATTCTCCAGAAAACGAATTAAATAAGCCGGGAT
>JBJOFM010000240.1:0-4043 GCA_046048755.1 Bacteroidota bacterium
AAATAACGAAAATCCTGCGGGCATGGCTTAAATTTGCAAATTCTTGGTAAGATTTTAATGCCTTACCGACGCAAAGATGGTGAAAATTGGCGACATATCGTTAGGGGAATTTCCTCTGTTACTGGCTCCCATGGAAGATGTGAGCGACCCTCCTTTTCGATATGTATGCAAACAGCATGGAGCTGATCTGATGTACACCGAATTTATTAGTAGTGAGGGGTTGATTCGCGATGCTATAAAGAGCAGACAGAAGTTAGATATTTTTGATTACGAAAGACCCATAGGCATACAAATTTTTGGCGGTGATGAGGAAGCGATGGCCATGGCTGCGAAAATTGTGGATGCAACCCAGCCAGACTTGTTGGATATTAACTACGGTTGTCCGGTGCAAAAGGTAGTTTGCAAAGGTGCGGGTGCCGGGGTGTTAAAGGATATTGATTTGATGGTCCGATTAACCAAGGCTGTAGTGAATGCAACCAATCTCCCGGTTACTGTAAAAACGAGATTGGGATGGGACGATAGTAGTAAAAATATAGAGGAAGTTGCCGAACGATTGCAAGACGTAGGTATAAAAGCGCTTACCATTCACGGTAGAACGCGAGTACAGTTATATAAAGGAGAGGCGGATTGGCGCTTGATAGCCAAAGTGAAGGAAAATCCTAGAATTCAGATTCCTATATTTGGCAATGGGGATATCGATTCTCCCCAAAAGGCTCTAGAGTATAGAAACCGGTATGGGGTGGATGGAATTATGATTGGTAGGGCAGCCATTGGGTATCCTTGGATTTTTCGTGAGATAAAGCATTTTTTTGCCACTGGAAAGGAGATGTTAGGTCCTTCATTAGATGAAAGAATAGAAGCATGTTTAACTCATTTTGAAAAAAGTGTGGAGTGGAAGGGCGAAAAATTAGGTGTGTTGGAAATGCGCCGTCATTATTCCAATTATTTTAAGGGTTTACCTAATTTCAAAGAATTAAGAATGAAGTTGGTAAATGCTGAAAATGCAGATATGGTTCGTTTGTTGATGGCAGAAATTGCCGAAGTTTATATCGGTCTATAGTTTGGTAAGTTATTCGGTCTCCTTTCGTAACTTTGCAGTGTAATTTAATTAATCCCAAATCCATGTTATTGCGAAACATTGTGAACCGGGAGGAGTTGCGGAAACGCATGGAGGCCGATGAAAGGCCTTACACTACTATCTCCTTCTATCGTTATTTTTCAGTTGAAGAGCCTATGGCATTTCGAAATGAATTGTTTGTAAAAATGACTCAGTTGGAGGTTGTAGGTAGGATTTATATTGCTCATGAGGGGATTAATGCACAAATTGCCTTGCCGAGTATGCATTTTGAAGCCTTTAAAACAATGCTGTATTCGCATGCTTGTTTTGATGGTTTGCGATTAAATATTGCTATTGAAGAACGACAGAAATCTTTTATTAAATTGGATTTCAAGGTAAGAGAAAAAATTGTAGCGGATGGCATCGAGGATTCAACATTTTCGATGGAAAATCGCGGTAAATATCTCAAGGCGAGGGAATGGAATAATATGATGGAAAAGGATGGTACGGTTGTAATCGACATGCGTAATCATTATGAAAGTGAGGTTGGTAGATTTGAGGGTGCGAGTTGTCCGGATACAGATACTTTTCGGGAGGAATTGGCTAGAATTAACGACCTGTATAAGGAAGAAAAGGATAAGACAATATTGATGTACTGCACAGGAGGGATTCGTTGTGAAAAGGCAAGTGCATGGATGAAGCATTTGGGATTTTCCGAAGTGTACCATTTGGAGGGGGGTATAATCAACTATGTGAATCAAGTGAAATCGGAGGGTATAGACAATAAGTTCAAAGGCGTCAATTTTGTATTTGATCAGCGGTTGGCTGAGCGCGTAAGTGAAGATGTTATTGCTTCATGCCATCAATGCGGAGAACCTGCAGATACGCATATTAATTGTGCCAATACGGGTTGCCATTTGTTGTTTATTCAATGTGCAGCTTGCGCAGATAAATATGAAAAGTGTTGCAGCGAATCATGCCGGGAGGTTATACAATTGCCGGAAGAAGTGCAACGATCGATGAGAAAAGGAAAGCCAGCGGGCAGAATTTTCAGTAAAGGCAGATTCCCTAAGATTGGGTAATTTTTGGGTGATTGTAAAATATATTAGTCGATTGGTCGTTAATGTGTATTGAAATTATTAGCCTTGCTTCAAATAGTAATGGATAGAATTCAAGGTTAGTTTATATTCGCGCAGATTTGAATTTACAATACTCAGAGGAAGAATGACGGAAAACAAGGATGTATCGATAGCCAACGGTGTGCGTTGGTTCTTTTTACTTATAGCTTTAATTTTTACAAATTCGGTTTCAGCACAATTTGGGTTTGAACCGCCCAGTGGGGCAAGTGGAGATTCAGCGGCAGCTGAATCGGGCGGAGGCATGGGTGGATTTGGTGGATTTGGTGGCGGCGAGCCTGGTGAATCGGAGGCGGTAGTTAAAAAAGCGCCTTACAAACGTTTTATACCTCCGTACGATACAATGCGCGAAATTATTTTCTACGAGAATATTATCGAGGACGAAGAATGTGAAAACTGCAATGCCGATTCTTTGTATTGGAGAGCCAAGAAATATTTGACTACTAAAATTGGTAAGGATGCAATTAAGAAGATGGTGATTGAGGATAAGGTAGCGGAGCGGCTGGTATTGAGAATAACAGTACCGATGATGACAACCAATGGTACATTCACAAAAAAGCAAGAAGGAGAGTTAGAGTATCGATTGACTTTGCGTTTTAAAGACAGTAGATACAAATATCAATTTGGAAACTTTGTACATGTAGAGCCGATGGATGGTGTTTCTGGTAAGACAAACAGAACCTACCATGAGCATTATATGCGATTGAAAAAGGGATTTCAACAGACCGATAAATATTTATTAGCCGCTGAATCGGAAGTTAAGTTGGTGGTAGATGGGTTAAAGAAGAGTCTGCGGGAGCCTTATCAGCCAGACGAAGACGATTGGTAAATCTCAATTTTTACCGAGATTTATGGATTAGAATCCGTAATTTTGGGTGTCTAATCAAAAATCCCATAAAAAAAGTTGTGGATATCTTGCGAATAGCAAAAAAACAACCTATTTTTGCAACCCCAAAAAATACAATCAAGGAGCAAAGAGCGTGAATCCTTTAAGTACATACAAAACAATTTCGGTGAGCAAAGCCACGGCCAACAAGGGTTGGTTCGTAGTAAATGCCGAAGGACAGACATTAGGACGAATGGCATCACAAATTGCATTCGTTTTGCGTGGTAAAAACAAACCAACGTTTACCCCTCATGCAGATTGCGGTGACAACGTAATCGTAATCAATGCGGAGAAGGTTATTATGACAGCGGACAAGATGAACAGCAAGGAGTATTTGCGTCACAGCGGATATCCTGGTGGTCAGCGTTCAACGTTAGCAAAAAACGTAAAGCCTTCGCGTTTGATAGAGATGGCAGTGAAAGGCATGTTGCCTAAGAATCGTTTGGGTCGTAGATTGTTCACAAACCTTTATGTGTATGAAGGTACTGAGCATCCGCATTCGGCTCAACAACCAAAAGAATTAAAAATTAAAGGCTGATTTAATATATGATCAATAATTCTGGCAGAAGAAAAGCCGCAGTTGCTCGTGTTTACCTTAAGGAAGGTAGCGGTTCAATTGTTGTTAACAAGAAGCCTTTGGAGACTTACTTTCCATTGGTTTGGTTGCAAAACACAGTACAGGCGCCTTTGGTAGTTGCTGATAAAGTAGGCAAGTACGATATTCAAGTGAATGTAAATGGTGGTGGTATCAGCGGACAGGCTCAAGCCATCCGATTGGGTATTGCCAAAGCATTGGTAGATACTGATGCTGAATTGAAGAGCGGATTGCGCCATGCAGGTTTTATGACCCGCGATGCGCGTGTTGTTGAACGTAAGAAGAGCGGTCAGAAAAAGGCCCGTAAGCGCTTCCAATTCTCTAAACGTTAATTACTCATGGCATATACTCAACAGGAATTGCTGGATG
>JBJOFM010000241.1:0-5914 GCA_046048755.1 Bacteroidota bacterium
GCATTTTTTTGAAAGGGAACATTATTTCTTCATCGAACTAGAAGATAATGGCATTGGATACGAAAGAAACCAGTTTTCCGGGGGACTTGGAAGTGTTTCCGTAGAAAACAGGATTCAATTACTACAGGGAAGAATTTCCATTTCTTCAACGCTAGGAAACGGGGTTAACTGGTTGATAGAAATTCCCATTAACCCCGAAATTTAAATCTATTTATTACGTTCCGGAGTTGGAGGGATATCCTTACTTGCTCCCCCCGTATTGGCACTCTCTAATTCCTTCAATTTTGCTTTCGCTTCTGTTACCAATTCGGGCATATCAAAATTCTCAATCACCCCGTTCCATGTAGCTTTTGCATTTAACAAATCGCCTTCCTTCTTAAATGCATCTCCCAATAACAACAAAGCCTTTCCAACCCACAAATCATATCCATTAAATTCATCTAAAATTGCATAACAAGAATTCTTGCAGGCCTCCAAACTATCCGTTCTATACAACAACTCTGCTTCTAGATATTTAGCTTCCGCCGCAAAGCGGTTGTTGTCTTTAGAATAAATAGTCTTCAATTGAGCTAGAGAAGAATCGGTTTTACCCGATTGAATGTTCGATTTTACTAAAATTAATTGCGATTCTGTGCGCATTTCGGCAGGTGTTGTAGGATCAGACATAACCTTAGCGGCAACGGCTACTAATTTATCTTGCTGTTTGCCCTTTACATAACAGTACATCATGGATTTCCAGCAATTATGTCGCATTTCCTTGCTTTTGGTTAATCCTTCCAGAACTTCTACGTAAGGCAAAATTTGATCGCAAGAAGCATCTTTACCACTCAATCGCAATACAGCTAATGCGGCATCCTCTTTCATATCTCCGCTATTAGCTAATGCAACTATGCCATAAAACTTAATAGCCTCAGCAGTTTGCTTCAATTCTTCGCATACTTGAGCTTTATAGTAATTGGCAGGTATAAAGAATACCCCTTTCGGATAATTTTGAAGATACACATCAAATGCTCCACTGGCCAATTTGAAGTCATCTTTTTCATACGCACTATAAGCAGCCTCGTAGTACAAACTATCTTGTGCATTATCGGTAATTCCACCTCTTGGTTTCGCCCATTTAACATAATCGCTAGCTCTTCCAATTTCACTGTATATCCTGCGAACCATATCATTGGCCACTTGCGCTTCTGTAGTGCCTACAAAACGATCATATAATTGGGTGTACATGTCGATGGATTGATCGTATTTCTTTTCATTATAATACAATCTACCCATCGCAGAATAGGCCTTTGTTGCCTTAGGACTATTAGGGAAATTCGACAAAATACCGTTGTAATAGGTAATCGCTTCAGTATTTCTGCCTAAAATCATCAACACTGACGCGCATTCGTCGTACGCATCTAAAATAAACCGTGAATTGGGATAATCTCCGATGAGTCGCTTCATGGCTGCAATTTTATCTTCGGATTTTTCCAACAACCCATAAATCAAACCACTTTGATACAAGGCATAATCGGCATCAGCTCCTTTTTTACCCGATACATACGCATACGATTTTACGGCTTCATTTAATTGTTTTGTCATGAAATTACAATCGCCATTGCGCAAATAGGCATCATGAACTAATCGTTCTTCGTATCTACCATTGTTTGCCGCTTGTCCAGTGAACTTATTGAAATATATCGACGCATCTCCATACGATTTTCTATTAAACTGAATGTAGCCAAGTCCGTAGTATGCATAAGGCAGTTCCTCGGTTTTAGACGCGCCAGGGGCATCGATAAATTGCTGGTATTTTTTCTCAGCATCCGCTACCATCGATAACTGCATCAATGCTTCTGCTTCCCAGAAAATAGCCTCCGCAGAAAGTTCGGGTTTTATTTTTTTCGATTGGCATTTACGAAACAAGTCAATGGCTCCGTTGAAGTTTCTGTTTTTATACAACTCCATTCCGCGAGCCAAGGTAACCTTTTGGTAGACCTCTTCTGTTTGTGGATCCAACTCGTCCAACCCATCCAATAAAGCAACTGCTTCTCGATAGCTATCGGTATTGATTAACATTCTGGCCTTCAGCTTAGTAGCCTCTTTCGCATTGATTGATTTCGGGAAGAGTTTCACAAACTTATCCAGCAACGCAATTGCATTGCCATCGCCATTGCTTATGGCTATTTTCGCTTGATTGAACAATGCCAATTCGGCAATTTCCATGTTGTACCCAGATCGAAAAGCCTCCGCGTAAGCATTCATTGCCTCGCGATTATTTTTCAATCGAAATTGGGCATTCCCCAATTGAAAACTCGCAATTTGAGCGATGGAATCATTGGTAGCAGCTACCGATTTCAACCAAGGCAAACATCCCGTAAAATCGCCTGTCTTATAGAAGGAATATCCAATTTCATACTGTTCAGACAGCTGCAACGTATCGGGTGTAAGATTGGCTAATCGAAAAGCCTCGGCCGCTTTTTCGTAATTCGTTTTCTGATAATAACATTTACCTCGTAACCATTCTACCTGATTTTTAGGCACTTTCTTATTGGTTTTTTCTAATTCGGCAATTGCATAATCATAATTACCTTGCTTGTAGTATACCTGAGCCAAATAAAATCGAACGTTGTCAAATCCTTGGTCTTTGATTCGTTCAAAGGATTTCACCGCTGCATCCATATCGCCCATCATCAATGCAGAATAGCCATGATAATAACAGGCTGGATTTCGGTATTCACCCGGCGTATTAGCAACACTTTCTAACGTTTGCATTGCATCCTTATAACGCTTCAAAATCACCTCGCAACTACCTTTACGATAATTGAATTGATTGCGTTGGGCTGCATCCAACGATTTTACCTCAATATTTCTATAGTACCGCAAGGCCAATGAATGCTTGGCTTTCTTGTAATAGAAATCGCCCATGGCTAAATTAGCTTCATCCGAACGCAATGACCCCGGATGGTTTTCTAAAAATTCTTGAACCATCAAAACGCCATCCGAATGCATGGCCATTAGTTTGCTCATGCTATAGAAATAGCTAGCCTCTTCTAAATTGCTGGATGACCTACCAACGGCATCAAGGTACGACTTAAACTGTACTGCGGCAGCATTAAATCTACCTTCACGATACAATTCCGATCCCCGTTGAAAATACACATCAGGGTGACTATTAACCGGACCGTCTTGGGCCGATAAAGAAGACACGAGCGCTGCCAACAAGGCACAAATCACCAATCTCATACTTCAAAGGTAAACGGATTGGAGACCTGAATATTGTATGCTTATACACCGCTAGCGCGGGTGTACGAAGAATTGTGCAGTGTTGAGCGATTAACCTTTTAACACTTGCTCCACCAAGGAAGCAGCTTCGGCTAATGCAATGGCTGAGTACACTTTTAAACCGCTTTCGTCAATGATACGTTTTGCTTCTTCCGCATTGGTACCTTGAAGTCGGACGATAATAGGAATTTTAACATCTCCAATTTTCTTGTATGCCTCTACTACTCCATTGGCAACACGATCGCAACGCACAATACCACCAAAAATATTGATTAAAATGGCCTTAACATTGGGGTCACTCATAATGATACGGAAACCCGCCTCCACGGTTTCAGCATTGGCAGTACCTCCTACATCTAAGAAATTCGCTGGCTCACCGCCGCTTAACTTAATAATATCCATTGTAGCCATTGCCAAACCAGCACCATTCACCATACAACCTACATTACCGTCTAATTTAACATAGTTAAGATTGTATTTACCCGCTTCAACTTCGGTTGGATCTTCTTCAGCTAAATCACGCAATTCCAAGAAATCTTTATGACGATATAAAGCATTATCATCCAAATTAACTTTGGCATCAACTGCGATAATTCTATCATCGGAAGTTTTTAACACAGGATTAATTTCAAACATGGCACTGTCTGTTTCTTCGTAGGCGCGATACAATGCAGATACAAATGCCACCATTTCTTTAAAAGCCTTACCTTCTAACCCTAAATTAAAAGCAATTTTACGCGCTTGGAAAGGTTGCAAGCCGGTAGTTGGACTTACCCATTCTCTGTGAATTTTCTCTGGATGAGTTTCTGCAACTTCCTCGATGTCCATCCCGCCTTCGGTAGTATAGATAATTACATTTTGCTTTTTTGTTCTATCCAATAAAACGCTCATGTAATATTCTTTAGGTTCTGATGCACCTGGATAAAATACATCTTGAGCAACCAAAACTTTATTCACCACTTTACCAGCAGCTCCTGTTTGAATGGTAACCAATGTTCCACCCAACATGTTTTTGGCGATATCACCAGCCATTTCAGGGCTCTTTGCTACTTGAACACCTCGTTGCTCTGTACCTTGAATTTTACCTTTACCTCTACCACCGGCGTGAATCTGTGCTTTTACAACACACCAGTCACTTTGAAATTCTTCCTTAACTTTTTGAGCGGCTTCAATGGCTTGTTCTTGGGTTTCGGCTACGAATCCTCCCTGCACGGCTACACCGTATTTCTTTAGGATTTCTTTGGCTTGGTACTCGTGAATATTCATGTTATTGTTGGATACAAATGCTTATTGCGCTGCGAAAATAACTAACTTTGAGCCAATTTCAGCGTTAATTAATTGATTTCATCATGGTTTTCTGCGACAATATAAAGAAATGTTACGGCGACATTCAAGTATTAAAGGGGGTTAGTCTGTCTGTAAAACCAGGTGAAATTGCTGCAATTATTGGTGCTAGCGGCGCAGGGAAAAGCACCCTACTTCAAATATTAGGATCACTTGATTCTCCCGATTCTGGATCGGTAAAAATTAACCAAACCGATATTTTTGCATTAAGCAAGAAAGAACTGTCCGAATTTAGAAACAAACAAATCGGTTTCGTTTTTCAGTCCCATCAATTATTGCCAGAATTTTCCGCCCTAGAAAACACCATCCTACCGGGTTTAATATCTGGAATAGACAAAAAAAAAGCAGAAAAAAGGGGATTAGAATTATTGGATTACATGGGCTTATCCGATAGAATAAATCATTCTCCCAACAAACTATCGGGTGGAGAGCAACAACGCGTATCCATCGCACGCGCGCTGTTCCACAATCCCAAGGTTGTTTTTGCAGATGAACCCACCGGTAATTTGGATTCGCAAAACGCCAACCAAGTACAACAATTATTTGAGAAACTCAGGAAAGACTTGAACCAGACCTTCATTATCGTTACGCACAATCAAGCGATGGCCGATATGGCAGATCATATATATACCATGAAAGATGGTCAATTATAAAAAAATAACCGCCTCCTGATAACAAGAAGCGGTATTTGCTAATTTTAAAGGTTTAAAACTTATTCTAACAGGCTCCAATCTGTTAGAACACTACAAAGATTATTTCAATTACTCCAACGCCATTACGGGCAATGGGTGGATTGAATCCCTCTCCTAGTATTAATCGCAACTATTTTATTGTCAATTGCAATTTGTACTAATAGAATTCACTTAAAAATGAAAAAAATTGATGCTTTTGTGATTTTTGCAAAAGATTTTTTTTAGCTTTACGGAAAATCGCAAAATGTCAAAGCAAGTTCAAACCCATTTTATTGAGCTGTTAAAACGCACAGCACCGGCGCATATCAATCTGGCGGAAGAATTGAGTGAACTGTTGAAGGTTAGCCTAGATAGTATATATCGAAGACTGCGAGGAGAGACCGATCTTACTTTGGCAGAAACGTATGCCATTTGCATGCATTATAATATCCCGTTAGAAGCCTTAGCTGAGATTAACTCTGATATGGTGGCTTTCCGGATTAATAAATTAACCCCAGACCCAGAAAGCTTCTCCAATTATTTACGGGTACTATCAGGGGATTTGCTGTGGATGATGAAATTTCCAAACCACAAACTCATTTATGCAGCAGAAGATTTACCGGTATTCTACC
>JBJOFM010000242.1:0-4271 GCA_046048755.1 Bacteroidota bacterium
GCTTCCACGTTGAAAGACAACATTGAATACACTGAGGCTGACGTAGTATCAAGGATAGCCGGATATGCTATAAATGAAAAGATTGAACCAACATTGGTTCACAGTTCAGCGAAGCATTTACGGGCGATGGTTAGAAATTGTTTTTTCGAGCCGATGTTTAATCCGGACATGGACTGGGTAGATCACACGATGGCGCAAATTTCGGCGGCATTTGCAGTGGGAAAACCCGCCAACATTGCGATGCACCGAATGAGTTTTGTAGGCGGAATTTCTCCGGCGGTGCGGGAACGTGGCAACCGTGATTTGAAAGAAATTTTACGAAGGGTTAAACAACAATGGCCGGAAGTGCGGTTTGTGAGTACTCGAGAATTGGGTGGAATTATGAACTCTTAAAATACTGGAGTGGGAGTTTTTACATTTTGGCATGGTATTAGAAATAGGAGCGTCAAGAAAAGCAATTTGTAGGTTATTCACTACAGATAAAATAGAAGGCTTTGTGATTACTGCGTGTAACCACATAGATTCGATTGGTTTTCATAACGGTAGGGATTAAAAATAAACGAATGCAGAACATTGCGATATACGGAGCGGGAGGATTTGGCAAAGAAATCTATTGTCTGATTGAAGAGATAAATCGGCAGGAACGCGTGTGGGAGTTTGTAGGATATTATGATGACGGCAAAGCCGTGGGAGAGGATATTTATCAAGGACAGGTGTTAGGTGGGATGGATGCGCTGAATGCGGTTTCATCGTCATTGGCGGTGGTATTCGCTATCGGAAATCCAAAGATTATCGCGAAATTGGCATCGGCCGTTAACAATCCCCATATTTATTTTCCTAATCTTATCGCCCCGGATTTTCGGGTATTGGATGGAGAGACGTTTCGAATAGGAAGAGGAAATTTGGTATTTTCGAAGTGTACGGTGAGTTGTTTTGTGGAGTTGGGGGATTTTAACGTTTTAAATAGTTTGATTGGCATCGGCCATGAAAGCAAGGTTGGCAATTGCAATGTGTTTATGCCGGGAACCCGCATTTCGGGGGATGTGCATATCGGCAATAGCAATTTATTTGGCATTTACTCGGTGGTTTTACCGGGGGTGAGAATTGGGCAAGAGACGGTGGTGGGTGCGTCGTCTGTGGTTATGAATAATACCAAAGACAACAGCACGTATATAGGAAATCCTGCCCGAAAATTTGATTATTGAAATAAGAATTAAACCATGGATATACAGTTATTTTTACAGCAAATCGCGGATCAGTTTGATGATACCGACCCCTCTTTGATTACTTTGGAGACTCAGTTTAAACAATTGGACGATTATTCTTCGTTAACGGCTTTGAATATCATTTCCATGATTGATGATGAGTACGATGTAATTCTTAAAGGTGAGGATTTGCGTAACTCCCATACCGTTGAAGATTTATTTAACGCGGTAAAAGCAAAACTTTGAGTTTAAACAACCCTTTTCAGCTCAGCGGTAAAACCATCTTCGTTACGGGTGCCTCCAGTGGTATTGGTAGGGCTACGGCGGTGGAAGCCAGTAAGCTGGGAGCTACGTTAATTCTTACCGGACGAAATCGGGAAGAACTGGAGAAAACCCGAAGTATGCTTTGGGGTAATGAAGGGTGGGAAAAACGCAATAAGGAGGAATCCGGTAGTGCAGGCGTAAAACATGCAGGCGTCAAATTTGAAGGAGCCACAGCTGGTGGAGCCACAGCTGCAGGCGTAAAACATGCAGGCGTCACATCAGCAGAAAGTACATCCGTAGGAAATGAAGCAGCTGAATCTGGGTTTTCATCGGCGAGAGAAAGTAGGAATACCGTAGGATCAGGGCACCAAATTGTGGTGTGTGATCTTCAAGATAGCGATGCCGTGGCGGATATGGTGGCTGGATTACCGATGTTGGATGGTGTGGTGAATAACGCTGGGATCAGCAAATTTGCTACCCTGGGTCATTTGCAGGAATCGGAATTTATGGACGTGCTGCAAACCAATACGTTGGGACCTATTTTTTTATTGAACCGACTGGTAAAAGCTAAGCGTTTGCATAAAGGCGCGTCGGTGGTGTTTACTTCGTCGATTGCCGCCTTTCAACAAGCTACGTATGCGTACAGCATGTATACCACCAGCAAGGCGGGATTGCAAGGGTTTGTACGGATAGCGGCTCTGGAACTGGCGGGGAAACGGATTCGGGTGAACAGCGTGAATCCAGCGATGATCGAAACGGAAATGCTAGGAAAATCGGGTTTAATTACCCCAGAACAATACGAGGCCGACAAACAACGGTATCCGTTAAAACGCTACGGAAAACCCGAGGAAGTGGCCTATGCTATACTCTATTTATTGTCCGATGCCAGTGCTTGGATTACGGGCACATCCCTGGTAATTGACGGGGGTATCGGGTTACGTTAAAAGTGCAAGGATGTCGTTAAATCAATTAAACGGAATTTCAATCGCGGGTGTTTCGGCCTGTGTTCCGGAGCACGTGGTGAAAAACTCGGAGTATCCTTTGTTTACGGCCGA
Source organism: Bacteroidota bacterium (assembly GCA_046048755.1). Classification (GTDB taxonomy): domain Bacteria; phylum Bacteroidota; class Bacteroidia; order NS11-12g; family UBA955; genus JAGKXC01. The sequence goes on from JBJOFM010000242.1 coordinate 2,525, forward strand.
TGAATACCAAAAATTTTTGGACAGTGTGGGTATTGCCGAAAAACGGGTTACCGAGGCCGGGGTGTGTACTTCGGATTTGTGTTTTACTGCGGCGAAGCAGTTGATTGGCGATTTAGCTTGGCCCGTGGAGGAAATCGGTGTTTTGGTGTTTGTGTCCCACACGGCGGACTATAAGTTACCGGCTACTTCGTGTTTATTGCAAGAGCGTTTGGGACTGCCTAATTCCTGCATGACATTGGACATTTCGTTGGGTTGTTCCGGTTATACGCACGGACTGCAGGTAATTGGGGCGTTGATGAGCAGCGGTAGAATTAAAAAAGGACTGTTGTTGGCAGGAAATACCCAATCGCACTATGCTTCGCCGGAAGATAAGAGCGTTTATCCATTATTTGCCGATGCTGGAACGGCTACGGCCTTGGAATTTACGGGAGAGGAAGGAGCTATGTATTTTGAATTTGGCACGGACGGTTCGGGAGCTAAATCCATCCAGTTGGAAGATGGAGGTTGCCGAAATCCGGTAACAGAAGAGTCGTTTGTGGTACGGGATTATGGTCACGGAATTCGTCGATCCCGCTTGCACGAGGCCATGGACGGACTGGAGGTGTATTCGTTTGGTGTTTCAACGGTACCCACATCGGTTAGAACTTTGTGTGCTGAATTCGGAATAGAATTGGATTCGTTGGACTATTACCTTTTTCATCAGGCCAATAAGATGATGATTAGCAAAATAGCCAAGAAATTGGGTCTGCCTACAGATAAAGTGCCCATGAATTTGGATCGATTTGGAAATTCCAGCTGTGCTACTTTGCCGTTGTTGATGGTGACGGAATTAGCAGACTCGTTAAGGAATCAATCTTTGAGATTGTTGTTATGTGGTTTCGGTGTGGGTTTATCCTGGGGATCGGCCGTAATAGAAACCAAACCCATGGTGGTGAGTGAGCTGATGGAATACCCCAACCGCTGAAACGGGGTTGTTGAAAGACAATCTGATTTTTTGCTGTAGGAGGTAGAAGCTGTTGGAAAATGTATTAAAAGTGGTAAGTAGTGACAATAAAAATTTAACGTATGAATTTTAACGGAAATCGAATATTGGTAACGGGCGCTAGTTCTGGCATTGGCAAGGCGGTGGCTTTGCGAATCGCGGAATTGGGGGGTACGTTGGTATTGTTGGGTAGAGCTAGATCCCGGTTGGCGGAGGTAATGTTGGCGTTGAACACCGGTGAACAGCAGCAGCACGAGATGGTGGTGTTGGATTTGGTGTCGGAAGTGGAAATGGTGGTGGACGTGCTGCCGGAATCGGTGGATGTTGTGGTGCATTCGGCGGGGGTAAATACCAAAGCTCCGTTGAAGTTTATTACGTTGGACAAATTGAATTCGGTGTTTGGTATCAATGCTTTTGCACCGATGTTGTTGATGCAACAATTGATTAAAAAGAAGTTGTTGAATAAAGGTGGCAGCGTTGTGTTTGTATCGTCTATTTCGGCAAACTATGCTACGGTTTCGAATGGGATGTACGGCTCCAGTAAAGGGGCGGTGGATTCGTATGTACGCATTGCGGCCTTGGAATTGGCGAGTCAGAAAATTAGGGTGAATGCGGTGTCACCGGGTTTGTTGGATTCGGGAATGAAATCGGCGTATTCGTTGGATGAGTCGGTTGAGGATTTCGGGGCTCAGGTGCCGTTGGGCAGGTTGGGGAAACCGGAAGAAGTAGCGGAAGCGGTGGTATTTTTGGCATCGGACCAAGCGG
>JBJOFM010000243.1:0-3351 GCA_046048755.1 Bacteroidota bacterium
TTCCTCTACAATCATTTTGTATAGATCAGGGATTTCGTCTGGTGAGTCTTGTAAGTCGGCATCCATGGTGATGACTACTTCGCCGTTTGATTGTGCAAAACCAACATTCAGTGCAGCACTTTTGCCATAGTTTTGTCGGAATTTGAATCCTCGAACATTGCTGTTTTTCGCCGATAAATCATGGATGATTTTCCACGAATTATCTGTACTGCCATCGTCTAAAAACAATACCTCAAAGGATAATTGATGGGCGGAGCATACCCGTGCTATCCAATCGTGCAATTCTGGAAGGGATTCTTCCTCGTTAAACAGTGGGACAACTACGGAAATATTGTACATGTTGTTGCAAATTAAGGGAAAGCCGAGGTAAAGACGAAATTTTTAGTTTGTGTGTTGTCGAATTTCTAACTTTTATAAAGTAATTAGGTGCGGATCTAATGATCGATTATAGATGATTTAGTATAAACGTGATTAATTTAGTTGAACGTTTATAATTTAGTTAAACGAGAATTATTTACAGTTACATCGAGGTTATCTATTGCCAAATCCAATAATTTCTCGAACTTCTCGCATCGTTTTTTGCGCATTTTTCCTGGCTTTTTCGGCGCCGAATGCTGCAATTTCATTCAGGAGATTTTCATTGCCTAGCATTGTATTAATTTTATCACGAAGGGGTGCAATAAAATGTTCCATGTCGTTGGCCAGTTGTTTTTTTAGATCGCCATACCGAATAGCTCCTTGTTTGTGTTGGTCTTCGAAAAATTGAATGGTATCTGAGGTGCTGACCAAGGCCATCAAATCGAAGAGGTTCTGCACGGCACTGCTTTTAGGTGTTCCGGCTTCTTGAGGCCCGCTATCCGTAACGGCGCGCATAATTTTTTTATTTAAAACATCGGCCTCTTCGTTGAGGTAAATGCTATCGGCTTCGCCAGCACTTTTGCTCATTTTCCCTGAATCGGTAAGGCCTGGAACGCGAATTAGATTTTCGCCTAAGGAAACCGCTTGGGGTTCGGGGAAATATTCGCAATTGTACAATCGATTAAATCGGTTAGCAAAGGTTCTAGACATCTCCAAGTGCTGTTCTTGATCTTTACCTACCGGAACTTTTACGCCACGATGCAGCAATATATCGGCCGCCATTAAAACCGGGTAGGTAAGTAATCCTGCGTTGATATTGTTGGGCTGGGTTCTGGCTTTTTCTTTGAAGGATGTAACTCGTTCTAATTCGCCCAAATACGCATTCATATTAAGAAATAGATAGAGTTCTGCTGTTTCTGGGACATCGCTTTGGAGGTAGATGGTGCATTTTTCGGGATCCAAACCTAAGGCAATGTATTCCGCTAATACGCGTTTTACAGATCCTTTTAAATCTTCGGGGGTAGGATGCGTGGTTAGGGAATGATAATCGGCGATAAAAAAGTAAGAATCAAATTGTTCTTGTAGAATAAGAAAGTTCTTAAATGCGCCGAAATAGTTGCCTAAATGCAACTTGCCGGTTGGGCGGATTCCGCTTACAACTACCTCTTTCATGGTGCAAAAATACGATGGATTTCAACTTGCGAGTAATTCGTTGCGATTATTGCAAAAGTTTCTTGGTTAAGAATTGCAAATAGCGAGGTATTTTTGCGGCATGCCACAGCGGATACAACTGATATTTTCACCCCAAGAATTGAATAATGCAGATTGGGTGGATGAGCAGTTTAAACGGGCGGTGGGAATGGATGCTGCCAAAGAAAGTGCAACGGTGGTTTGGAGGAAAAAGTCATTGGATGCCCGTGGCAAGGTTCCCTATTTTTTGGTTTCGGCCGATGTGTATTTTGCGGATGAATTGCCTGAGATTAGTCAAGGATTTGTGTTGCAAAATGTATCTGCGGCGAACAGGGTGGTTCATATTATTGGTGCCGGACCTGCAGGGTTGTTTGCCGCCTTGGCATTGATTGAATTGGGAATTAAGCCAATAATCATAGAACGCGGTAAAGAAGTTCGGGATAGACGAAGGGACTTGGCCAAAATGAATAAAGAATTGGTGGTGAATCCTGAATCCAATTACTGTTTTGGGGAAGGAGGTGCAGGTACGTATTCTGATGGTAAGTTGTATACGCGCAGTAATAAACGTGGTCCGGTGGATAAGGTGCTGCGCTGTTTGATTGATCATGGAGCCCCCGAGGCAATTTCGTGGGAAGCGCATCCGCATATCGGAACCAATAAATTACCGCAGCTAGTAGAGGGTATTCGAAATACAATCCGCGATTGCGGGGGAGAGGTGCGGTTTAATAGTAAGTTGGTGGATTTGGAACTGGAGCCGGGAAATGGAAAGATTAAGAAGTTGAAAATTGAGCAGTTTTCGGAAGATGCTCAGTTGCTAAATGTATCTGAATCTGCCGCAACAACTTATTGGGAAGCTTGCGAGCATTTGATTTTAGCAACGGGCCATTCGGCTCGAGATATTTTTGAATTACTGGCCGATAAAGGCATTGTTATTGAGTCGAAACCTTTTGCCTTGGGGGTTCGACTTGAGCATCCCCAAGCATTGATAGACTCTATTCAATATAAATGTGATTTACGGGGAGATTATTTGCCGCCGAGTTCGTACAGTTTGGTGGAGCAAATACAAGGTAGAGGGGTGTTTTCGTTTTGTATGTGTCCGGGCGGAATTATTGCCCCAGCAGCAACGGATGTTGGAGAAGTGGTAGTAAATGGATGGAGTCCAAGTAAGAGAAATGGTCCTTTTGCCAATAGCGGATATGTAGTTGGCGTGGACGATCAAGATTTTGCTCCGTTTGCAAAGCACGGTGAATTGCGTGCCTTGAGATATCAACAATCGGTTGAGCGCTGTGCCTTTGTGGCTACGGGTAGCCTTGTAGCGCCGGCTCAACGAATGGAGGACTTCATTCAGCAACGAAATTCCACGGATTTGCCAGTAAACTCGTATTTGCCTGGCTTGAAATCGGTGAATTTAAATTCGGTATTGCCATTGGCGATACATCAACGAATTCGTGAATCTTTGGTGGTATTGGGTAAGAAAATGCGAGGTTTTAGGACGAATGAGGCAATTTTGGTGGGGGTAGAAAGTAGGACCAGCAGTCCGGTGCGAATTCCAAGGGATACCGATAGTTTGCAGCATCCGCAATATAATAATCTTTACCCTTGTGGTGAAGGAGCAGGGTATGCCGGAGGGATAATGAGTGCGGCACTGGATGGGATGCGTGTGGCACAAGCCGCGGCTAAATAACCTAAGATTTTTTTGTTGTTGTAAGTCAATACCACCCATTAGGGGGTGCGTAAAATTACCTGTTTAGCTAAATTATCTGTTTAAGGTTTTGCTGCCGAGTTGAATGGCATGGCTATATT
>JBJOFM010000244.1:0-6073 GCA_046048755.1 Bacteroidota bacterium
CGTCAATTCTGTAAATAATCCCAAATTTTATTTTTTTTCCGAGGATATTCAATTTATCACAGATAATTTTTCGAATTTGAAAAATTATCAAGTTGAATTTATATCCAATAAAGACGAAGAACCATGGGTAGATTTATTTTTAATGTCTAATTGTAAACATCAGATTATTGCAAACAGCACCTACAGTTGGTGGTCAGCTACCTTGAATAGCAATGTTAACAAAATTGTCATTGCTCCTAAAGCATGGTACGCTGAAGAAAGCTTAAATAAACAAACTGATGAATTAATTCCACCCAATTGGCTTAGAATATAAGAATGAGCGGCATTTTATACCTTATTCCTACCCCCATCGGAAACTTAGGCGATATCACCTATCGAGCCGTAGAAACCCTGAAATCCGTAGATTATATCCTGGCCGAAGATACCCGCACCTCCAAAGTGCTCCTCAACCATTACCACATCGATACCCCTTGCCATTCCTTTCATCAGCATAATGAACACCACAAACTCAATGGAATCATTAACGATATAAAAAATGGCAAATCCGTGGCTCAAATTTCCGACGCCGGAACCCCAGGAGTGTCCGATCCCGGTTTCCTCCTCACCCGTGCCTGCCTACAAAATCAACTGACCGTAGACGTGCTACCCGGTGCCACCGCCTTCATTCCCGCTTTACTCAAAAGCGGCTTCGCCCTCCATAAATTCACCTTCGAAGGTTTTTTGCCGATGAAAAAAGGTCGACAAACAAAACTCAACGAAATCGCAAACGCAGACCATACCACCGTCTTCTACGAAAGCCCACACAAATTGCTTAAAACCCTAGAGCAATTAAGCGAAATTATCGATCCTCAAGAACGAAGAATTTCGGTCTCCCGGGAACTCACCAAAAAATTTGAAGAAACCATTACCGGTTCCTTGGCCGATGTGTTAGCCCATTTCAAGACCCATGCCCCCAAAGGCGAATTTGTGGTTACGTTAGAAGGAGTAAATTCGTAACGCTATAGTTAACTAAACCTAAATTTCCAACCCGTAATTTGCTCACTCATGCCGATAATCGCCGTAATATTACTACCCGCATTGCTGTTTTGGCTAGCTTGGTACCCCATGCAATTCACCCAATTGCTGTTTGTAGCCCTACTGCCATGGTTAAATTATGCCAATCTTAACAAACACAGCTCCTTCCTTAAATATTACGGAATACTCTACCTCTCCCTACTAAGCTTTAACATCACCACCACCTGGTGGGTATGGAACTCCTCGCCCGCCGGCGCCATCGCCATGCTTGCGCTCAACTCGCTGTTCATGTTACTGCCCTTTACCGCCTTTCGTTTAACTGCCAAACGCACCCATAATATCACCCAAGCCTTCGCAGCCATGCTCATTACCTGGCTTACGTTCGAATACCTTCACCACCGCTGGGATCTTTCTTGGCCCTGGCTAACCCTTGGAAACGGTCTTGTAGGACTGCCCAATTTCATTCAATGGTACGAAATCACCGGAACCCTAGGAGGCAGCTTCGTAGTAATCATCGTTAACCTGCTCATCCTCAGAGCCATAAACAACAAATCCAATACCCAACTCCTGCTACCCACCATTACTTTACTGGGACTCTACCTACTCTCCATCGGACTGAAAAGCAGAATCAACCCCAAAGAAGGGACGCCCGTTAACGTAGCCGTTATTCAGCCAAACTACGATCCTTGGAACGAAAAATTCGATACCTACCCCCTAGCCATGGTGAATCAGCTCTGGGAAACAACCAAGCGATTTACCGGTGATTCTACCCAAGTGGCTATTTGGCCGGAAACCTCCTTGGTGAGCTCGATAAACCTCGATAATATCGACCTCGATTTTCAAGTTCGATCCCTGCAAGAACACCTTAGAAACGATAGCCTTCGAAAAAATCTTACCCTAATTGCTGGAATCAATGCCGTAAAATTCTTTCAATCGGAAACCAAACCCCATTCCGACGCTCGACCTACCGATGATCCAAACTATTGGTACATACCCTACAATTCCAGTATTCAGGTCGATACATCCAAAAATTATAAAACCTACCACAAATCCAAATTGGTACCCGGCACCGAACAATTGCCCTTTGTAAAATACCTGCCCTTCCTAGAATCTTTAGCTATTTCGCTGGACGAAAACTCCACCACCGGCACCTTGGGAATCTCAGACTCGGCAACTACCATGTACGCCCCAAACCCCGCTGCACCCCTCATTTGTTACGAAAGTATCTATGGCGATTATGTAAGAGATTTTGTAAAACAGGGAGCTCAATGGTTGGCAGTGATTACCAACGACGCATGGTGGGAAAACTCCCCTGGCTACAAACAACATTACAGCTATGCCACCCTAAGAGCCATTGAACAACGCAAGTGGGTAGCACGCAGTGCCAACACAGGCTCCTGCGGTTTCATCAACCCATTAGGGGAAACCGTAAAATCCACCACCTGGTACGAAAACAGACCCTCAAAGCAATCACCCTACCAGTACTTCTGGGGATTCCCTACAACTTCTCCATCGCAGTTGGAAGCCAAATTCAACGAAATCCATGAAACGGATACCCTGAAAGTTGATCCGCTATTTCCTCCAGCAAACCACCAAACCGGACTCAATCACACCCTATACGCCAATACCTTCCAAACCCTATACCTCAAAACCGGCGACCTTTTTTGGTTGATCACGCTTTCTATGATTGTTTTCCTATTCGCGTACTTGAAATTAAGAAATTCAACAAATTAATACGATTGAATTTTTAATTTTTTAATTAGCATTAAAAAATAATCTTTAGACCAAATATCCAATACTTTAGTATTCGAGATAAATCGGAGAATGTCCTCTTTAGCAACCTCAATGCTGGTATCATTAATTTTAGAAATTAATAGCTCAATTAATTGGGAAGGTTGCATTGAATCCTCCTGCCAATCACCGCTTTCTTTGGCTCTTTCACAAAAATGTTCAAGATTTAACGTTACCCCATTTTTTATATACCATTCCAAATCGTACCAATCCCTACCCTTAACCCGCGATTTCCACCTTCGATAAATCAATGCGTGCATTTTCCCCGCAAATAAGTTCGGTAACGTAAAACAAGTTACATAAAATGAAAACGGACGAATTAACAGTTGATTTTCCGTCTCGAATTTTAATGGAGGTTCTACATCAAGCTCTACTTTAATTTTAATTCTAGGTTTTGAAGATATCGGAATAGGAGATACCGAATTCTCAAACATTAATTCACCCCAAACGGTGTCCGATTTTAAAAAGGCCGAATCGATGGTTGAAGAATTACCTTTTGTATGCCGATGAATAGAAACTTCCATACCCAAGGCACTGAACTCCTCAACAACAAATTCAAAATAATAGGCTAAATCAAAATCTTTGTTTTTATCAAGCAACGAAAAATCCAAATCTTCCGAAAATCTGTCCAGTCCATGAAATATCCGTAAAGCTGTACCCCCATAAAATGCGGCATGTTTGAAGAAATTAGCTCGATACAATCCAGCCAAGGTAATCTCCTGCATAATTTCTCTTAATGCCTGCTCTGTCTCCAGTACACTGCGTGGATTATAACGCTCTAACCATTGTTTAATCATAACTCCGCTATTGCATTTATTACCATCTCAATACTTTTCTGTTTTGGACAATACTGCAGCCACGTTGTCATCTCCTGTAAATTTAAATCCTTTAACTCTCGCTCATCCATTCGTAAATCTTCGATTAAAAAAGATACTACCTGCCTTTTACTTCTTAAATTAATTCCCGATGTAGCGATTATTTTGTCACATAAACATTTCTCTTTACTCGCAATCAAAACAACTTGCTTTTCTGCAATTGCTATCGACATTAATCCCAAAGAATAATACGTTGTAGGTAAATGATAATAACTGTAGACGCTTTGGTTCGACATGATTTTTCGAGATAATTTAATGGTGCAACTTGTTACCCCATACACGCGTTCGGGTATTAACCCCCAATAAAACAATGCCGATTCCAACGAAACGTAACTCGGACCATACAAATGATTTGCAATAGAAAAGGGTTCCGCACTTGTACCACTTACCAAGGTACTTGTCATATAAAGACCTCTTCGGAGTTGAACCAAATACCCCTGCTTCACCCACTCCAATATTTTATCGTAGGGTCTGATGTAACCATCAAGCAATTGCAACAAAGTTTGCGTACTTAATGGATGATCTTTGTAGGATATTAATTCTAAAATGCCCATTTTATGTCAAATTTAATCCATTAATTCGGAAAAAATCCGAATTACTAAGCAAAATTTTTCATCATCGGCAATTTACGGAAGTTTGTATCTTTGTACCATGACTTCCGATTTGAAATTCAGAATACAACAAATTCGACAGGCAACGGAAGCCATAATTCAACAAAATCAGGCACTTTCGCAACAGCTGCAAGCCCATTCTCAAGAGCTGCTAGTGAAAAACCAACAACTGCAAGCCCAATCCCAGCAGCTGCAAACACAAAATCAGCAACTGGAATTACTGCAGGCACAAATTCAACAACTGCAACACGAAAAATCCATCCTGCTGCAAAATCAACAAACCTACAAGGAAAATCAAGCAACCTTCCAAGAAAAATGGAATGCCCTGCTAGCCCAAAATAAACAACAACAAGAATACCTCAAACAGCTGATACTCGAAAAAGAATCACTGCAAACCCAAAACCAACAACTTTCTTCCCAATTTAATACCCAAAGTCAAAATAGCGAAGAATCTTCCTTGCTCCGAGACCGAATTGCTACCTTGGAAAATACCATAAACATGCAAAAAAATTCGCTCGCCGAACTCAAAGAAGAAAATAAATTGATTAAACTTGCAAAGAATTTGTCGGCCAACGATTCCGAAAATCAAGACCTCAAAATCAAGATCAACGAATTGGTGAAAGACATAGATAGGTGTATAGACTTACTCAACGAATAAATTGCTGAACTCAGATCCCATACTGCTTACCATAAATGTGGACTCACGGCCCCTCAAGCTGCGCGTACCACCACAAGCAGAAGAAGCCCTGAGATCCGCAGCCTCAGTACTCAACAACAAAATCGATGCCTTCCGTACCTATTCCGCAGACCCGCTGGATAGAATATCTTGGGCAGCCCTCGATCTAGCCGGTGACTTGGTGAAATCTCCATCCAACCACCAACCCAACAACGCAAATACTACCAACCCCGAAGAACTCCAAGAGCTCTCCCACGAACTTGCCTTGCTGGAAAAAATGTTGAACCTGTAACGCCCCCGTTTTATTCGCCGAATTCGCCCTTACAACCTATCCAAAACACTAGTTAAACACTAAAAAAAGGATCAGGAAAAAACATGGACATTATCGTATTTATCCTCGTAGGTCTCCTCATTGGATTAACCCTTGGATACCTCGCATTCGTTGTAATGCGTAAACAACAACTCGAAAAAGAACGCTCCTCCATCATCGAAGAAGCCAAATTACAAGGCGAAAACCTTAAAAAAGATCGTATCCTCGAAGCCAAAGAAAAATATATGCAGCTTCGTTCCGAATACGAAAAAGAAACCAATCGCCGAAGTCAAGAAATGAACAATGCAGAAAATCGACTTAAACAAAAGGAGCAATCCCTAGACGATAAACTGCGTGCCGCTAAAACCAAAGAAGAGGAAACTCAGAAAACCAAAGAACGCCTAGACGCGCAAATCGAAAATTACAAAACCAAAGAACGCGAAATCACCCAACTGAGAGATCAACAATTAGAACAACTCCAAAAAGTTGCAGGTCTTTCCGCCGATGACGCCAAAGCGCAAATGCTCGAAACCATCCGTGCAAAATCACACACAGAAGGTCTGAGCCTTGCCAAAAACATCGTGGAAGAAGCCAAATTGAGCGCTACCCGCGAAGCAAAACGAATCGTTTTACAAACCATTCAACGTACCGCCGCCGAAACCGCTATCGATAACACCGTACCCTCCTTCCCCTTAGAAAACGACGATGTAAAAGGAAGAATCATCGGTCGTGAAGGTAGAAATATCAAAGCATTTGAAGCCGCAACCGGCGTGGAAATCCTCATAGACGATACCCC
>JBJOFM010000245.1:0-4376 GCA_046048755.1 Bacteroidota bacterium
AAAAACCGCAATACAATTGCCCCAATTACACCCCATACTAAAATTCGTTTTTGATTTTCTCCATTCATTCGAAACGATTGAAAAATCAAAAGAATTACAAAAAGGTTATCAATACTTAGAGCATATTCCAATAAAAAACCACTCAAATAACTGATGGCCGATATCTTACTAAACTCATGCAAGACCGCCTCATAACTACCGGACATATTCAATCGAAGTTTATACTTTACCGCGTAATCCCGAATATCTTGAATAGTGGTAATTGACTGCAAATTATCGTGGAAATAATAAATGGCCAGAGTCATTAACAATCCCACCGAGAACCAAACTGCACTGTGTTTTAAGGCTTGTTTTGCGGTCACTTCATCGTGCACCGATTTATTAAAAACACCTAAATCCCACAACATTCCCAGCAGTAACACTAAGCCAAATAATCCAAGAAAAATAAATTGTGTCATTCCAAGTGCAAAGGTAACACCAAAAGGACAAGTACCGATATAGAACCCCATCGGAAATCCTTAGATTTGCAATAAATGCAAATGAAAAAATTATCTGTAGTAAAAAATGCAACGGTTATTGCATGTGCAGGACTACTTTCATTGATGGTACTTCAATCCAATCGACCCGAAGAAGGAATGTTTCCGTTGAATTACGTGAACATGAACGACCTTAAAAATTCGGGAATGAAACTCAGCAAGGAGGAGATTTTCAATCCCGGCAATGTATCGCTCACCAACGCCTTGGTGAAAGTGGGTGGTTGTACTGGCAGTTTTATTTCGGATGAAGGTTTGATTATCACCAATCATCACTGCGTTTATGGATCGGTTGCAGAACTGAGCACCGTGGAACAGAATCATCTAGAAAATGGATTTGTAGCTAAAACAAAATCCGACGAATTACGCATCAACATGCCTTGTAAAATCACCATGAGCTATGAAGATGTATCCAGACAGGTATTAGATGGCGTTACTCCAGATTTGACACCTTCCAATCGACTATCAAAAATCGCATCCAATATCGATGCCATCAGAAAAGTGGAAATTCAAAAAAATCCCGGATTATCCATCGAAATAAGCGAAATGTTTGTAGGAAGAACGTTTGTATTATTTCGATATATGACCTTGCAAGATGTTCGATTGGTATTGGCTCCACCGGTTACGATTGGTCAGTTTGGCGGGGATTCCGATAACTGGGAATGGCCCCGACATAATGGAGATTTTTCGTTGGTTAGAGCTTATGTAGGAAAGGATGGAAAACCAGCACCTTACAGTAAGGATAATATTCCATTTAAACCCGAGGCGAAATTGAAAATCAACCCCAACGGCACCCAGGAAGGTGATTTCGTATTCATTATGGGGTATCCGGGTAGAACCTTTCGAAACGAATCCGCGGCCTACATGAAATTCCAGGAAGATATTCACTTGAAGAAAATACAGCAATGGTTTGCATTCGTAATAAATTCAATGAAGGAATCTACTGCGAAATTCCCAGATCAACGGTTGGCAAGAGCTGGCGATATTCAATCGTTGGAAAACACCGAAAAAAATTATCGTGGAAAAATCCAAGGCTTGCGCAGAACCGGTTTGGTAGCCGCTAAGTATAAGGAGGAGGCTGAAATGTTAGATTGGTATAAATCAAACACTAAATCCATCGAATCCCCCGCTTCGAACAATAAAAACCCAGAAGCACCGGAAAGAAAAGTCGCACCTCCAACAGTAAATGTATTAGCCGAGAACACACTCAAAGAAATTGAACAAGTTTGGGACGAAAAACGAAAAATGGCCGAAATTCGATACTGGTTAACTGCTTCTCAACAGTCCTCACTCACGCAATTAGCCGCTACAGTTGAAGCCACGAAATTAGCGTTAGCATTTCAATATCAACAAATTAAGAGCAAATCATCAGATAAAACGATTGCAGCAAGCAAAGGCAATGTTTATGCGGAGTTGATGGTAAAATACATCAAAAATCTTCAAAGCATCATTAATAATGGTGCTCCGTTTAATATGGATTACGAGCATCGATTGCTCCATGCATTGGTTACCGATTTCGCCCCCAAAGATCCGAATGCAAACTATATAGATGCTAAAAAACAGAAGAACAATGTTCCTATCCCGTTGCCATTAATGCAAAACACCAAACAACCTGTGTACAACGAATTATGGGCAACCAATGTTGTAAAAGCAACCAATTATCAGTTGAATGATGGTAAAGAAAATACCAGTGCTACTATCAAAGCGATGATGGAACAATCGGAAAAAATACTGAACGAGGTTAAGGGAATGAATTATGAAACAGCCTACAAAGTATTGGTTAAATCTCTCTTTGCTAAAGATGATGCCCTATCCACTTGGGGTAGATTAATAAACTATTGGAACAACCAAATTAATCCTTTGTGGAATGAGAAAGATGATGCGATGAAAGCCTTAATGCCAAGGTATTTGGCCTTGAAAAGCGATTTTAAAGCATCGATGTTTATTCCCGATGCCAACTCAACCTTGCGCTTAACCTACGGTCATATTCGTAGATATAGTCCCAATGACGGTGAGATTCACCTACCCTATACCTATTTAGACGGAATATTTGAGAAAGCCAATACGCGTCCCGATTACCGTTTACCCAAGGTGGTGGCCGATAACTTACGAGTAAACAATGTAAACCCCATACTCCGTGATCCAAAAACAGGCAAAGTGATTGTAGCCTTGTTATATAATTTGGATACTACCGGGGGAAATTCGGGATCGCCGGTGATGAACGATAAAGGCGAACTTATTGGAATTAATTTCGATCGTTCGTTCACGGCCACCATCAACGACTACGCCTGGAACGAAAACTACAGTCGATCCATCGGTTGTGATATCCGATATGTATTGTATATCATGAAATACGTTTCCAAAGCCGACCACCTTCTACAAGAAATTGGAATCAGCTTGTAAAAACAACTGTCGTTGTGCAGTAAATAGAACGGTATAACCGCTTTCATTCTGCACAACGACAACTGAGAATCTTTTCTGCGTTTCGGAAGAACACCCTGTTAATTTCGATAGCAGAAAATGGGGGTACTGAAATTTTTAATTTAATAATTCACCCGAAGTGCTAACCACATCAAACAGTACTACCGAAGTTCTTGGATCGTTTTCCCCTAATATTCGTTCAAGATTATTGAGCGACAGTATGCCGATAATATACCCAGATTCTTGATTTCTGTATGATTCTTGAATTCGTTCAAAATAACGATTATACTCCAAAACAGCGGACATCGTGTGCCGTAAAAACACCTTAATAAAGATATGATTAGACCCTACCAACTGGTCGGTTTGGTTGTATTTCTTGTATTCGTATCGATAATCATAGCTCAGCGCGGAAATATCCGAAAGTACCGCAGATGCGGTTGGAAAAGCACCCGCCCCTTTTCCTGAAAAAAACTGTACATCACTAAAATAACTCTTGGTTTTAATGCCGTTAAAGACATCATCTACGGTAAATAATTTATCGTCCGATTCAATAAATTTCGGCAATACAAATGCCTGAATTTCACCTTTTTCAGATTTTCTAGCATGCGCCACTAATTTAATCTTAAAGCCTTTTTCTTTGGCATAATTTAACTCTAGGGGGCCCAATCGGTCAATTCCCACATTTAATATTTCTTCAGGTTTTGCAACAAATCCAAAAGCATGAGCTATTAAAATTACTAACTTGTATTTGGCATCAAATCCACCCACATCCAGAATGGGATTCGACTCAGCAAAACCTTGTTTCTGTGCTTGATATAATGCATCCGCATAACTCAAATTCTCTGTGGATGTCTTCGATAGTATATAATTAGTGCTGCCGTTTACAATTCCTTCAATGGATTCCAACAAATCGTTATCGTAATATTCTTCGAGATTTCTAATGATGGGAATACTAGCACAACAAGCTGCTTCGTATAAAAGAGGTACTTGAAATTCTTGCTGCAATTGAAGTAATTCCCAAAAATGTTCGGCAATCATTTTCTTATTCGCCGTGACAACGGCCTTACCTCGTTGCAATGCCGCTCGAGTAATTTCATAGGCTGCATCTGCATCGTCAATTAATTCAACTACTACATTAATAGAAATATCGTCCAAGATATCCAAAGGATTGTAGGTAAACAGTTCTTTACCAATGGGTCTATCTTTATGTTCATTTTTCACACAAATCTTATTTATCCGAGCATTTAGTCCGTTTGTTTTATTCAAAACTTCATACAAACCATATCCAACGCACCCAAATCCAAACAAACCAATATTCAATTGTTTTCGCTTCATAATCTAACTGTATAACTGTGTTTAACTTAACGCTTAATAGAATCGATAGTAAAAACTTTGTTTAAATCATCAATTAAATCATCCACG
>JBJOFM010000246.1:0-3413 GCA_046048755.1 Bacteroidota bacterium
ATATCACTAAATACACCTATCTCGTGGGTGGTGAATTTTATACTCATTGTATTGAGTTTCCACTTAGATTTACCGACACCAGCAGTCTTTTAGCTTGGTTGGACACTCATCCGATAAACGCTGATTACGTATTTGTTAAAGGATCAAGAGGTGTGAAAATGGAAACTGTGTTAGAACATTTTAAGAACTAACACAGTTTTATAAATAAGGGTTAATGCAAACTACCCTTAATGTCGAAATACAATTTATTGATTTAACAACATTACTGCGCCTGTAGCCAGCATATTCACGATTGCTAAGGGAATTAGTGATTTCCATCCTAACCGCATTAGTTGATCGTAACGGAATCGTGGTAAGGTCCATCGAATCCACATAAATACAAACACAAAGAAGAAAATTTTTGCAAACATTACGGCCACTTGCAACAATGACAAAACGGTTGGATTTGCAATTGAATCCATACCAGGGAAATTATATCCTCCCAAATAAACACTAGCCATAACTGCACTTGATACAAACATGTTGATGTATTCTGCAAATAGGTAAAACCCTAATTTCATGGACGAATATTCAGCATGATACCCGCCAATTAATTCTGTTTCACATTCAGCTAAGTCAAAGGGTGCACGGTTACATTCGGCTAAAGCACAAATGAAAAACAATAAGAATCCCAAGGGCTGATACCATATATTCCAATTTAAACCATGCTGTTGTTCCACCATTTCACGCAAGCTCAATGTCCCTGTCATCATAACAACAGCAATCAACGCTAATCCCATGCTTAACTCATAACTAATCATCTGAGCACTGGCTCTAATGGCGCCATACAAAGAGTATTTATTATTTGATGCCCAACCCCCAATCATAATTCCATACACTCCGATACTCACGATACCCATTACATATAAAACCCCGATATCAACATCGGCAACCTGTAAAGATACATTCCTACCAAATACTTCAATGGAAGTACCCCAAGGAATAACTGCACTGGTTATTGTAGCAACAATCATGGCAGTTGCTGGACCTATGATAAACAACCATTTTTCTGCAGTTTTTGGAATGATTTCCTCTTTGAATAACAATTTACCCCCATCAGCAAATGGTTGCAATAATCCCAAAGGACCAACCCGATTTGGACCTAGTCTATCTTGGAAGTATGCAGCTATTTTCCTCTCTCCAAAAGTCAAATAAAGGGCAATCACAAGGGTAACCGCGAGGATTACAACAATCAATATTAATTTTTCCAGTATTAATGCGTAATCCATATTAAGCTTTATTTAATAGCGGTGTATGTTGTGGAACTTCTTTTTCGTAATGGTTGGCAGAAATCACTGATGTTCGATCGATGTGTCTTGGACCTTCTATTGTCCAATCGGATTTCTCTTTTTTGTGAAATCTGCAATCGTTACAAATAAATTCTTTCACCTCTCCATATTGGTCTTTTCTAGCAGTTATTCTGGCAATTTCATCACCAATCATCCATGCTACTGCTTTTCCTGAGCACGTTGGACAATCTCTATGAGCATCCATCGGCTTAGTAAACCAAACTCTAGAACGGAATCTGAATGTTTTATCGGTTAATGCCCCTACTGGACAAACGTCAATCACATTTCCAATAAAATCATTGGTAAGGCTGTTTTCTATGTAGGTTCCAATTTCAGCTGCATCACCACGTTTAAGGACTCCATGTTCTCGTTTATCTGTTAATTGATTGGCAGTATAAACACATCGATAGCACAAGATACAACGAGTCATGTGCAGTTTGATGTACTCTCCAATATCTACCTTGTCAAAGGTTCTACGTTCAAATTCATATCGGGTGTTTGATTTACCATGTTCGTAAGCGAGATCTTGCAAATGACACTCTCCTGCTTGGTCGCATATTGGGCAATCAAGTGGGTGATTGATTAAAAGCATCTCAACTACACCGGCACGGGCGTCTAAAACACGTTGACTTGACTTATTTTTAATTTCCATTCCATCCATTACCGTTGTTGAGCAACTTGCAATCAATTTCGGCATAGGTCTAGGATCTTTTTCCGAACCTTTAGAAACTTCAACTAAACATGTTCTGCACTTACCTCCGCTTCCTTTTAAACTAGAGTAATAGCACATTGCCGGAGGCACGCTATCCCCTCCCAGCATTCTCGCTGCATTTAATATCGTAGTACCGGGATCTACTTCAATGGTATGTCCGTCAATGGTAACTTTAAATTTAGGTGTAGATTCTGACATATTGATTATGCATTAACGGGTTCGAAAATCTTTTCTTTTACCAAGCCGTAATTGGCTTCTAGACAACGTTTAGGCTCGTTTACGTGCCATTCGAATTCTTCTCTGAAATGTCGTATTGCAGCAGCAACCGGCCAAGCAGCGGCATCCCCTAACGGACAAATGGTATTACCTTCAATTTGCCGTTGGATATCCCACAACAAATCAATGTCTTCCATTTTACCATGACCGTATTCTAATCGATGCAATACTTTTTCCATCCATCCTGTACCTTCTCGGCAAGGTGAACATTGGCCACAACTTTCGTGGTGATAAAATCTTGAGAAATTCCAAGTATTTCTAACAATACACTGATCTTCGTCATAGACGATAAAACCACCGGAACCTAGCATACTTCCACTTGCAAAACCGCCATCGGCTAAGCTTTCATAAGTCATAAGACGAGATTCTCCTGCAGCAGTTTTTGTAATTAAATAATGAGGCAAGATGGGAACGGAAGATCCACCGGGAACGCAAGCTTTAATGCGTTTTCCGTTTTTAATTCCACCACAATATTGATCCGAATAGATAAATTCTTCAACAGATACTCCCAATTCAATTTCATAAACTCCCGGTTTATTGATATTGCCAGAGGCTGAAATAAGTTTAGTTCCAGTACTTTTACCAACACCAATTGCGGCATAGGCATCTCCTCCTTCATTTACAATCGGAACAACTGCAGCAATGGTTTCTACATTATTAACCACGGTAGGTCTAGCCCATAATCCTTGCACAGCTGGAAAAGGTGGTTTCATTCTCGGGTTACCACGTTTTCCTTCTAAGCTCTCTATTAGGGCAGTTTCTTCACCGCATATATAGGCACCGGCACCTGGACTTACGTATAAATCTAAATCGTATCCTGATCCCTGAATATTTTTACCTAACCACCCATTAGCATAGGCTTCGGCAATGGCTTTTTCTAAAATCTGTAACACATACATATATTCGCCACGTATGTATATATAGGAGGAATTGCAACCCAAAGCATACGAAGAAACAATCATTCCCTCAATTAACAAATGAGGAATCTTCTCCATTAAATAACGGTCTTTAAATGTTCCTGGTTCTGATTCATCCGCATTGCACAACAAATGACGAGGAACTCCTTCGGGCTTTGCAATGAAACTCCAT
This sequence comes from Bacteroidota bacterium, assembly GCA_046048755.1. Lineage (GTDB taxonomy): Bacteria > Bacteroidota > Bacteroidia > NS11-12g > UBA955 > JAGKXC01. The sequence goes on from JBJOFM010000246.1 coordinate 3,406, forward strand.
TTCATACC
>JBJOFM010000247.1:0-11602 GCA_046048755.1 Bacteroidota bacterium
CGCTGAATATACGCTTCATCCCAACCAGTAACCCAAACCCCTTCGCCTAGGCCAACCAATACTCTTCTAGGAGCAATATCCCATCCGTATTGTACGATTGGTTTGCGCAACCAAGGTGAAGCCTTCACTTCTGGAACAGGGCCTTCGTTATCCGCCGGAAAAACCATCCCCGACTTATAACCAATCTGTTTGGCCAGCGGAGTAGGTGCCTGAAAAAGAATCACAATGCTATCCTGGCCATCCCTTCGTAAAAAAGGATCCAATACCAGCATTTTTTGTGCAAACGCCGACGCAAACGGTTGATACGTTTCTTCTATCAAATTACCATTGATAAAAACCGATATCTCCGCACCCTCCCATTGCCTCAACTCCATAATCCAGTGCTTTCTTGATACAGCCTCCTTGGCCGATGAAAAAATCAATGCCGAATACTTCCACGAATACCATTCTATTTTCTTGCATACATCCGTGCACCCCGTTACCAAGTGTTTGCAAAAAACATCGTTGATACTTGGAGTATGCGAAACCCGAATATCTCCATGCTGCAACAAACCATTATCAGTGCTGTCCGCCGCCTTTCCATCCAGTAATTGTAACTTCCACTGCTCAAGTCGAAACTGCTTGTACGTTTCCGGAGCAAGTGCCGATTGAATGGGAATCCCCTTCGTTTGAATGGGACTTGGCACCTGTTGAATGTCTTGACCTATTGAATTATGCGCAATTCCGAAAATCGCTAAAAATAAACACAGAAAACCTATTATACCGTGTCCGACTGACTTAAATCTACTAGCTAATAAGGAAATCATTTCTTGCTGATTCAATGAAAATTGACCTCCTTTTACAGATCCAGCAGCCGAATGCACAAAATCCACTCCCTCAGCCCAATAGTCCTCCACATTGCCGCTTCGAATTCCTCCACCGGGTAATAAATCAATTTCCAATCGCTTTGCCTCCGCAATTAACCATAAGAAGGTTGACCAATCCATTTGGCCCCATCCGGACAACACCCTATTCACACCCAACAAACTCAATGATTTCAACGCTGCATTCGGATCTTTCAATTCATCAAACGCTCGATGAAATACGAATTCCATATGATTCTCTTTACAGATTGAAATTAAGCTGGATATGCCGGCCTCATCCAAAACCCACTGGTCATTTTCTATTTTCAACAACCCAGACACCAATGCTTCAAACCCCAGTTTAGCAGCGGTTGAAGCATAATTCGTTAACAAAGAAAATTCATTTGCGGAATAGACAAAATCACCACCCCGGGGCCTGCACATTACGGCCGCTTTAATTTTACCTTGAGCATTCACAAAGTTTAGCTTCTTCAAGCGATCTGCGAGTTCAGTTAACTCCTCTATCGGCATGGAAATTCCACCTAAATGGTAATTTACGCAAACTTCCAAACGGTCTGCTCCAGCCTCAGCCGCCGTTATTGCATCCTCTATCGAAAAAACGCAAATCTCAACCCGTCTGATCATTTTTTCTTATTCAATTCGATGGTAATTTCATCGGCAAACAAATGCGACATTCCCTGATAGGGAAATCCCAAATGTTCTTTGGGTAATGCACCATAAGGTTCGGCCACTAGCATGATATATCGCACCTGATTTGCCTTAGCACCGCGCAAACCCAAACCTTTTAACGTATTTTTATCCATTTGAAATTCAAGCTCTAATGTTTGCACCCGCTCATCCATGGCCGAAACATTATGAACAGCAGCCATCGCATTTGTCCATTGAATACCGTCTTTACTAAATTTCACTTCAACGTACTTGGGGAAAATTATCCAAGCTCTGGAATCTTGTAAAAATCCAATCGAAACTCGTTTTACCGATTTTGGTACTCCCATATCAATCGTAGCAATTAGGTGCTGATTGTAATATCCCTGCCAACCTCCAGCACGCCATTCCAACCCACCCCGAATTCCATCCAACAACGCTCTATCGCCCCCACCGGTGTACTGCGCTTGGTACTTATTACTCAATTTGATGGAATAATTGTTAGGTATAGGATTAAACTCTCCATAAGTCCAATCACTGCTCCCATACGTACCACCCTTCCGAGAACCCGGCAATCCGCTCACCATAATCGTGCTATCTAATTTGGCCATCACCGTTAGTCCACCGTAATGATGGATATAAAACGTTTCGGCCGATACCAAAAACTCAAATTCCGTCCATGCTTGCTGAAATGTCTGTGTGGCAACGGCTTTTTCGCTAAAGGAAATATTCCTCAACCCATCCCCCATGAGACGAAGGGTCAGTCTACCACCCCAATTGCTTAAAGGTGTTATGGCTATGGTATGACTGTCTTGATAAACGCGATTCCCTTGCAATAAAACTCCCGGTGCATAATCCGATTTTATGTTTTGTTTTACCGTTTTAATCAGCATTTTATCACGCTGTTCAGCGGCAACTGGCACAAATACCAAAGCATCCCAAGTCAATAAATCCGAATGCCCAACAAACAAATTCGTAAAGTCCGATGCGTCGGCACTTATCCCTTTTCCGCCCTCGGGTCGGATCCCAACCTTCACTGCTAGCGGGTTCCCAGTTCCGTTCGCATCCTGAGCCACTCGTAAAATAAGTTCTGAATTGGTGATCTCACTGGATTTACGATCATAACTTGGATTGAATCCCACCATTTGACTCCTATTCAAAACGATTTCACCGAATTGCGGTGAGCCCGTTGCATACAAATTAGACCCCGGCGCAATCATATACAGTCCCATGGCACTCATTACATACCATGCACTCATTTGACCGCAATCTTCGTTGCCTATCAAACCATCGGGGGCATTTTTATAAAAATCGTAACAAATCCGATTGACCAAGTCTTGCGCTTGGCCCGGTTTACCCAAGTAATTATACAAATACACCAAATGATGCGACGGTTCGTTTCCGTGTGCATACTGGCCAATCAACCCACTGATATCAGCTTGATCCCTACCGGTGGTTTCTGAATTAGTGCCGAATAAGGAATCCAAATGTCGTAACCCCGCTTTTTCCCCTCCAAGCGCATCAATCAACCCCATGGGATCGTGTGGAACATACATGCTATACTGCCAAGCGTTGGCCTCGGTATAATGATTGTTTACCTCTCGTGGATCAAAAGGCGACAGCCAACCGCCATTGGTTCGGGGTCGCATAAACCCAATGCTTGCATCAAAAACATTCCGCCAACGTTCGCTTCGCTGATAAAACTCCTTGGCAATATCCAACACTTTTAGGTCTTCTGCCATGCGTGCAATGCACCAATCGTCGTAAGCATATTCCAATATTTTCGAAACGGATTCGGCCCGATGTTCGATGCCGTAATACCCCAAACTCCCCATGCTATTGCCTAAAACGGATTCGGGATTATGATCCTTTCTAGCACTTACTACCATGGCATTCAACCACCGATTGGCAGTTTTATTGCCAGTACCAGCTGCATCAGAAACATCCCTAAGTCCTTTCATCCATGCATCGGCAATTACCGAAACACTGTGATACCCTATCATGCAATTGGTTTCGCAACCACTCAACTCCCACACAGGCAATCTACCCGCATCTTCGTACTGCAACATCATGCTACGGATAAAGTTCAGGGTGCGAGGAGCATCAATCAATGTGAGCAAGGGATGCAACGCACGGTAGGTATCCCACAACGAATACACATTGTAGACATCGTGGTCAACTATTCGTACCTTCCGTTCATATCGAGGCTTTAGATCCTCCGTTAAATCCGTTTTATACAAAGCGTCTTCCCCCCTGCCTGCGTACCAACCTAATACATCCGAACACAACGAAGGATGAATCATCGTATGATACAACGCGGTATAAAAAATGGTTAGTTTATTGTTTTTCTGATCCCCAGGCGATTCCAACGCTTTCCAGCCCCCCATGTCTTTACCTACCGGATGAACCAACGGTCGGTCTACTTTAATTTTCGATAACTCCAACTCCCATTTCTCCTGTGCGAACTGCTTTTTATCGTCAAAACTCCATGTCAGAGAAGGTTGTTGCTTGGCGATTTCAGGAATAAACTGCAACACCGAATCTACTTTACTCGAAAATGACTTATCAATAACTGCTCCGGCATTTGCATAAAACTGCAACCCTTTTGGCTTTAACCCTGAACCCGTGCTTTCAAATTGCCACCCAAATGTTGTCTCGGTTCGAGCATGGGTTCGCAACCATTGATCTTCGGGATTTGGATACAAACGTCGCAATTTTGCAATTTGCATTTTTGCACGAATAAAATGTCCCTCCACACTGAAAGGCTTTTGGCCCAACATACTAACCTTCATTTCGGAGAACAAATTGGCCCAAGCTCCAATAATCGAGGTTTGAGAAATACCAACGGCCAATAGCACTTGGTTGTCGAAAGCAGGAATCAACCCCACCACCAATTGATTACCATCTGATGAATACCGATACGAAACGATATCGGAATTAAACTCCATCGCAAAATACAACTGCTGATTATCGGCCCACGCTTTACTAAAACGATATCCCTCTAACCTCCTATTTCCAACAATATTTGCATTAATAGACGGGGAACCATTGTTGTCTTGATTGTTTTTTTGATCCAAAACCACAGGCAAAATACTCTTCTGCAACACCTTATCGCGGTGCTGAAGATCTATGAGGAAGTACACCGTATCTTTCTGCTGAAACGTGTAACGGTGGTATCCCACGCGATCGCCGCTGCTTAACTCCACCCTGCATTTCAATGTATTGAAGTTGCAACGATAGTACCCTGCCTCCGCCTGCTCTCCTGCATGATCCAACGGTTGCCTGTATTCGGTTGGGAGAAGTCGCTGTTGACGATACCAAACTGCCGAATCTGAATTTATTTCCTCCCATGTTCTAACCCTTGCATTCAACGCTTCCGTAGAACTAAAAGCGCGAATAACATCCATTTTTTTAGCCTCAATAGACGATATCGGCATAACCAAAACATCGCCCCAATCGCTCACTCCTGTACCGCTCAAATGGGCATGAGAAAAGCCGTAAACAAAGGAATCATCATAATGATATCCACCACAGCCATCCCAGGAAGCATCGTTACGCGTATCTGGACTTAACTGCACCATTCCAAAGGGAACCGTGGCTCCCGGAAAGGTATGTCCATGTCCGCCCGTTCCTATAAATGGATTTACATACGGTACATATTTATAATAACTTCCAATTGCTTCGTCTGTCTCAACGTTGGGTTGAGGCGCAGCTAGAGTGGCAAAATTACCCCCCCCTTTTTTAACAGTAGCAGACCCTTGCTGTATGGATTTAGTAGGTTTTGCCACAACGGAACTGGCGGGTGCACTAATTTGTGCTACTAACTCTTGACCACACAAAAACAACGCGAACCACAGCAATAACATACCCTGTGAAACTACTTTATATGAAAAAAATCTGCGAAATGCGGAAACGTACAGCATAGAAAACGAAGGTACTGAAGAAAAATAATAATTTACCTTAGGGTTTACTATCCATACCAACAAAAAAGCTGCGGCAATGCCACAGCTTCTTCTTATAAACTTAAATAGTCTAACCGATTATTTCACTGAAATGCCTACAACAGCTCTTCTGTCTAAATTCTCAACCGCGTTGTAGGGAGGCTGTGAGGTAATCACTTGGATATTACCTGCATTGCACCCCAATTTAACTAAACACGACTTAACCGCATCGGCGCGTTTCGCTCTTAATGCATCGTTAGTTTTGCTTGATCCTGTTCTGTCTGCACTTGCATAAACTACAATGGAATAATTGTACTGAGAATTACTTCTCTCCAAAGCCAATTTCCAACGATATAATTCTTGCATAGCAGCTTCAGTTAGCGTGGCAGAACTTAATGCGAAAAACACGCTTGTAATGTTACTTCTTTCAAATTCAGCTTTCGCTTCCTTCTCTACTTTCTCTGTTGAAGCAATCTTAGATTCCAAACGCTTAATTTCGGCATTCGTTTGGTTCATTTTATCATCTAATGCCTTTACCTCAGCACTGGTTTCCTGAACCAATTTACCCATATCCACTCCCGGAGTAGTACCTTCGGCAGCATCGCGAATAATCTGCTTGGTTTGCGTAGCAACAAAACCGCTCAACTTCGACTTATCATAAGCTTCCTTTGATCCGATACAACTTGTGAATACCGAAGTCGAAATCGCAATTGCTAGAAATAAATTTAATTTCTTCATAAATGATAGCGCGAATTTAATAAAGAATTGAGTGTTAATCTCATGAAATTTCCACAACACGGGGTGTTTATTCCATTATTTCAATGAAAAGCTCGATGAAATCGAAATAAATAACAAATAATTACAATTGCATGAATGTTTACATAATCTAAATCGACCATCAAACAACCAAAAACGATTACTTTCTATTCAATAAATCCAAGGCCACATCCACAATCATATCTTCCTGTCCACCAACCATTTTCCTTCTACCTAATTCTTCCAAAATGGTACGGGTATCAATTCCGTATTTCTCGGAAGCTCTTTCGGCATGCAATAGAAAGCTTGAATAAACTCCGGCATAGCCTAAGCTTAAGGTTTCACGGTCTACGCGAACGGGTCGCGCCTGCATTGGCCGTATTACATCATCGGCCAAATCCATGAGTTGATACAAATCGCAACCGTGCTCAACGCCCATTCTATTTAACGTTGCTATCAACACTTCTAAGGGTGCATTCCCGGCACCAGCGCCCATTCCCGCCAAAGAAGCATCCAAGCGAATGGCTCCAAATTCCATGGCTACTAAGGTATTTGCAACACCCAAACTCAAGTTATGATGGCAGTGAATCCCAATCTCTGTTTCTGGTTTTAGTACTTCGCGGAAAGCTAGCATGCGTTCCTTCACATCGTTGGGCAATAAAGCGCCCGCACTATCGGTAACATACACACAATCAGCACCATAACTCTCCATCAATTTCGCTTGCTCGGCTAACTTTTGGGGTGTATTCATATGGGCCATCATCAAAAACCCACCCACATCCATTCCTAATTCCTTGGCGGCATGAATGTGCTGCGCCGATATATCTGCTTCTGTACAATGGGTAGCAATTCGCACACTGCTTACGCCTAAATCCCTAGCCCTTTTCAAATCATGGATGGTCCCAATCCCGGGCAACAACAAGGTGGTCAAACGCGCATGCGTCAGTTCCTCGGCAATGCCTTCCAGCCAATCCCAATCCGTATGTGCACCAAAACCATAATTAAAACTGGCCCCTGCTAAACCATCCCCATGGGCAATTTCGATGGCATCCACCCCGGCTTTATCCAACGCAATAGCCAACGACCTTAATTGATCCTTGGGGTATTGATGTTTTATAGCATGCATACCATCACGCAACGTAACATCTTGAATATAAACGCGCCCAGCCATTAATTATGTTTATTTTTAGTAAATTGAAACAACTTGTATACCGCGTAAAACAAGGCCGACAGTACCGCCAAAGCCCCTATCCATTTCAACCAATTATTGTTACTCATTTTTTTTAAGATTGATTTGCTATTAATCTTTCTGCAGTAGCCAATGCGGCACTCGTCATAATATCCAAATTGCCCGCATACTCGGGTAAATAATGTGCGGCTCCTTTTACTTGTAAAAACACCGTGGTTTTCAATCCATAAACTGGGCCGAGTCCTTCAATAAACACTGGATTATCTTGGGATATCTCATCAAATTGTACTTCTTGATGCAAACGATAACCGGGTACATATTTCTGTACTTCGGCTACCATTAAATCTATGCTTTCCTTGATTTTCTCCTTATCGGCAAAATCACTCAACGTAAAAACCGTATCACGCATCACCAAGGGTGGCTCCGCAGGATTTAAAATAATGATGGCTTTCCCTTTGGTAGCACCCCCTACTTTTTCGATAGCCATGGCAGTAGTTTCCGTAAACTCATCAATGTTCGCACGAGTTCCTGGACCAGCACTTTTGCTGGCAATACTTGCCACAATTTCACCATAATGAACTTTAGCCACCCGATTCACCGCAGCAACCATGGGTATCGTTGCTTGGCCTCCACAAGTTACCATATTCACATTGGGAACATCTTTTAAGGCACGAAAATTCACCGGAGGTACCAAAAATGGACCAATCGCCGCCGGGGTTAAATCAATAACTCGCTTATTGGGGAAGGCCGATATTTTTTTATAATTAGCAATATGGGCTTTGGCCGATGTTGCATCAAACACCACCCCGATTTCATCCCATAAAGGATGCGCAATTAATCCGTCAATCCCTTCGGCAGTGATCGCCACTCCCATACGTTCAGCACGAGCAAGGCCATCGCTCTGTGGATCTATCCCAACAAAAACTCCCATTTCCAAATTTTGGGAAGTTCTCATAATTTTTATCATCAAATCGGTACCAATATTCCCCGAACCGATGATGGCTGCTTTAATTTTTTTCATTTTCTCTGATTACCTACGCGTATTCCGCTTTCAATACTGTTAATCAACAAAACTAAATTCCACCGTTCCAAAATCCGAAATTTCCGCTACAAACTGATCTCCCGATTCCCCTGTAACCATAGGCCCTAATGCACCGGACAACACCCAATCTCCCGCCTTTAGAGGCGTGCCTAATTCATTATATGTCTTTGCCAACCAAACTAAGGCTTTCAGAGGCGATCCCAAACAAGCAGCACCCACTCCAGCGGAAACTTCCACTCCATTTTTGTACAACTTCATGGTAACCGAAGCTAAATCCACCGCATCTATTTTTTTCGTGACCGCACCCAGTACAAAATGGGATGCACTTGCATTATCGGCTACCGTATCGGTAATACGGATATCCCAATTTAACACCCTGCTACCCACAATTTCAATGGCGCCAACGGCGAAATCAACTGCCGCAGCAACCGTTTCCTCCGTAATTTCACCTACTATATCAGCTTTCAATTTAAAGGCAAGTTCCGCTTCGGCTTTAGGTTGCATCACCTCTCGAACGGACAAACTTCCTCCGTTTTCAACTTCCGTACTGGCAAACAAATACCCAAAATCGGGTTGATTCACTCCCAACTGTTGTTGCACGGCTAACGAGGTCAACCCTATTTTTGCACCAACCACTTTCTCCCCTTTGGCAATTCGATGCGCATGTACCAAGCCTTGAACGGCATAGGCCGCCGCTATGTCAGAATCGCCGATTATGTTTCTTATGGGAGAACACGGCACACCCGTTTCCATAGCAACAATAAGCTGATTGGCCGATTGCTGTAAATCTTCCTGCGTAATCGTAGCATCCATTTGCATGGCTCAAAATTACAACAGTCGATTCGATATCTTTGCACCATGAGCGCATCCGTTTATCGTTTAGAAGAAATAGCTTCTCATCTGCACCAAGCCGCAAGAACCCAAAAACCCATTGCACAAATTTCCACACAGCAGGAATTGACCATCGATCAAGCCTACGAAGTGCAAGAATTGTTATTGCAACATCGATACAACGAAGGAGAAAAACTCATCGGACTAAAAATGGGTTTCACCTCCGATGCAAAAATGCAACAAATGGGTGTGAACGATTTGATTTGGGGTCGATTAACCGATGCCATGCTCATCGAAAACGCCGGTAAAGCGCAAAGAAGTTCATACATCCATCCCCGCGTGGAACCTGAAATTTGTTTTCGAATTTCCAAAGACATCCCTGGAGAATTGAATGAGCATGAAGTAATAAACTACGTAGATGCCGTGTGTACTGCCATCGAGGTGATTGACTCCCGATACGAGAATTTTAAATTTTCATTGGCCGATGTAATTGCCGACAACTGCTCCTCTACCGGATTTGTCCTTGGCCCCTGGCAACCCGTACCCGAAAGTTTAAATAATTTGCCCATGCGTTTAAGCATCAATCAGGAATTGGTTGCATCGGGCAATTCCAACGATATCATGAATAATCCATGGCGAAGTTTAGCGGCTGCCACACGATTAGGCACCCAATACGGACAGCCCATCACAGCAGGAATGATTATTCTCGCAGGAGCCGCTACCAACGCAGAATTTTTGCAACAGCACCAAGAGGCCACTGCCACCGTTGAGACCTTAGGCAGCGTTGGATTTCGTTTTTAATTCATCCTAAAAGAACCTAATTCTTAGTATATTTACCGCCATCATCTAAAATTGCTATGCTAACCGACATCGAAATTGCCCAAGGTGCCAAACTACAGCGCATCGAAGAAATTGCCTCCATGCTTAACATCTCAGACGATCAGATTGAGCAATACGGAAAATACAAAGCCAAAGTAAGTTATACCCCGGACCCTGCAAAAATCAACCAGTGTAAACTCATTTTGGTTACAGCAACTACTCCAAACAAAAGCGGTAGCGGCAAAACCACTACTTCGGTTGCACTTTCTCAAGGTCTAAACCATATCGGAAAAAAGGCAGTGGTGGCATTGCGTGAACCCAGTTTAGGACCATGCTTTGGCATGAAAGGCGGGGCTGCCGGTGGTGGTTATTCGCAAGTACTTCCCATGGAAGACATCAACTTGCACTTTACGGGTGATTTTCATGCGATAACTTCTGCCAACAATACCATTGCGGCATTGGTTGATAATTACAACTATAACAATCAAGGCACCCCTGCTGCCCTCAAGAAAATCTTATGGCGCAGAGTATTGGATGTAAACGATCGTTCGTTGCGCATGTTAAACACCGGTTTGGGTGGAAGTGCAAACGGAATCCCCGGCGAAACAGGCTTTGATATTACACCGGCTTCCGAGATTATGGCGATTTTGTGTTTGTCAACATCGTTGGAAGATTTACGTAAGCGAATCGACAATATTTTATTGGGCTACACCTATGAGGGAACGCCGTTTACGATGAAAGATCTAGGTGCTACCGGTGCAATTTTAATCTTGCTGAAGGATGCGATAAAACCAAACTTGGTGCAAACCTTGGAAGGTGGGGGTGCATTTGTTCACGGAGGACCCTTTGCCAATATCGCACACGGTTGCAACAGTATCATGGCCACATGGGCTGCAATGCAGCATTCGGAATATGCCATCACTGAAGCTGGATTTGGTTCGGATTTGGGTGCAGAGAAATTCTTAAATATCAAATGCCGAGCCGCGGGTATCACCCCAAGTGCAACCGTACTGGTTACCACTACACAGAGTTTAAAGCTCCATGGTGGATGCCCCGAAAAAGAAATCAAACTCCCCAACAAGGAAGCCTTAGAAAAAGGTTTGGAAAACTTGGACAGACACTTGAAAAATCTGCAGCAATTTGGTCAAACCGTGGTGGTTGGGTTAAACCGTTTTCATTTTGATACCGAAGAAGAATTGGGCATGATCAAGACGTGGTGCGAGGCACGCGGTGCACATTATGCGGAAAACCAAGGATTTGCAAAAGGCGGAGAAGGTGCAGCCGATTTAGCACGGAAAGTGGCAGAAGTTATAGAGAAATACCCATCTAAACCCATACAGCACACCTACGATTTGGAAGACAGTATTCCAGAAAAGTTAAATAAAATCGTGGTAAACGTTTACGGAGGTTCCGGAGTTATTTTAAACGATCAAGCTAAAAAAGATCTAAAAGCCATTGAAAAATTAGGCGCAGGTTCATGGCCGGTTTGTATAGCAAAAACCCAATTCTCGTTTAC
>JBJOFM010000248.1:0-3224 GCA_046048755.1 Bacteroidota bacterium
GGCTTGAAGTGTCAATGTATTTGGAATAGCTGTTGCGTTTGAGATATAAATTGATCCGCCTCCGCCTGCACCGCCCGCGCCATCATTTCCGAATTTCTGCGTTGAGGCTTGAATTGCTGTCTGACCGTTCGGATTAGCGTTTACGCCATTTGCGCCATTTGCTTCAATAGTCCCACTTCCAGAAATTGTTCCGTAAACTTTTATGTAGGCAATACCGCCACCTCGACCACCATTACCTCCTTGGGCGTTGTTTTGATCTCCTGCGCCACCACCTCCGCCTGCGAAAATTCGCGTATTGTCTTGTGTGAGTGGATGTCCACCAAGCCCACCTTCCTTTCGGCGATAATCACCACCCCAAGTGGTGTTGTTCGGGCCAACCGTATTTTCATTTTGATTCACCGTAGCGCCTGAATATCCGCCTCTTCCACCACCTGGACTAATCGAACCACCCATTCCTGCTGCTTCGAGGTTCCAGTTAACATTGTATAAGGGATTAGGAACTCCTTTTCCAGTATAAGTTTGCGCGGTGTTACCTACATTGCATCCTCCACCGCCGCCAGCATTGTGGTTATTTCCGCCGCCACCGCCATTGGCTGGTGCACTTTTGCAATATCTGGAATAAATAGCATCATATTCTGTATAAAATCCTGCAATACTTTCACCTTTTTCCGCACCTTGTGTAGCCACATGCGACGAACAAAACCCAATGTCGTTAACATTTCCGGGAGGACTACCAAGCGTTTGGTCTTCTGTTACCCCGCCTCTGAATCCATAGGCACTTGCTGAAATTTTAGCATTGGCATTAATTAATAAATTACCGTTCACCTCTACGGCAACCACGCCTCCCGTTGAACCATTCCATAAACTCGGAACTATCGACGTATTTGAATTCAAGGTAAGGTTTGCAAATCTCGGAATTCGAACGATTTGAACATGTCCTGCGCTTGTATAGCTGTTCGTTAATGGACACATCAAACTGATGGTGTTGGCTCCAGAAATAGATTTCACCTCAGCCAATTCGAATTTTCCCGCATTGTTATAGTTGGTGATTTCTCCCCACAACGGAATGTACTGATTCCAGTCATTTATATGTCCTTGAGGTGTCGTATATGGACCCCAGAATTGGCCACCTGAATTTACAAATTCACTGGCTGGATAGGTATCCACATTTAAATTAACCCCTTGCATCTGAATGATCATTATTAAATCTCCAGGAGTCAATACCCCTTGGAAAAAACCTCCAACCATGGTGTTTGATGCAACAGTTATTAAGGATTGTCCAGCGGTGGCATTGGCATTAAGTACGGTATAACTATTAACTAAAGCATTCAAGGATGTTACGGTATACGAACCATCTTTTGCTCGTTGACCAAGGGATTGAAATGCAATAAAAATAAGAAGTAGGGGAAATAGGAGTGGTTTCATAGAATTAAACGAGAAAGAGACGTTGCGGGCATAACATTAGTTGTATCTATTCATGTGGAAATTTTAAATCGAGGTTGGTTAATCCATGCTCACAAAAATAATAACCAATTTCTTTCTTTTTTTCAAACATGTTGCGACTTTGAGTGATGTCTTCTTCACGTTCAGGTCGTTCATGAAATAAATGATATTGAATCGCTTTCCAACGTAAATTAGCGGAACGCATCCCCATCAATGAGGCACGGTGTTCAATGTCCGTATCTTCACCATATCCCGGGAGAATATAGTCCATGTCAAATCCATTAAGGGCAATCAGGTCCTGCTTATGCCAACCCATATTGCATCCAAGGAGCCGTGCTGGCTTGTTAATTTGAAGAGGAGTTCCAGGGAAATATATTCCTTCTTCCACGCGCTTTGTTTTATTGGCCAAAAGGCGAAATAAGTTAATTGAATTAATTCCTTCATTACGAATTCGATCAGAACTTACAGCATCTAAATCCAATCGACGTCCGGCGGTGTATGTACCTATGTTAATGTACGCTTGATGAGCCGCAATAAACGCCGGGTGTAAAATACAATCACCATCGATAAACACTAACTTATCACATGTTGCAAGAAGGATTGCTTTGTTCAAAATTCGATTCTTATTAAATCCTGTATCCTCTTGGTTAATGTATGTAATATTCAGTTTTGAAGCAAATCGATCCATAGTAACATGAATCTTGTCATCTATTGCATCATGTGCAATAATGAGCTGTTTTGGAAACTGAGATTGCTTACACACAGAATCCAATACACATTCAAGTGCATTGTAATCTTTATAAACGGTAATAATCAGTGTGGTAGGCATTCCCTCAAAAATAAGCAATTAACCCATGAGTTGAAATACAATATGAGCAACTGCTGGACATATATGCGCATTTTTATCGGTAATGTCGAGCACTTGGTGCATGTATTTTCTGTTGGTGTGTGGGTATTCACGGCATGCGAGTGGACGATGCTCATAAATACTACACTCATTATCCTCTCCAAGAAATGCACAAGGGCTCTTTTGAAGTACATAATCAGAATCTTCATCCATACGCAAGTAATCGCTAATGAATTTAGATTCCTTAATGCGAAGATGTTTCGCAATTCTTCGAATATCTGTGTCTCGAAAAATAGGGGAGGTCGTCTTGCAACAATTAGCACATTGTAGGCAATCTATTTTTTCAAAGGTCTGTTCATGCGCCTCCCGAAAAATCGTGTCAAGCTGTTTATGTTTCCTAACTTTCTTCAAGAAAGACCTTATTTCCTTGTGGGATTCCGCGCTTTTGTTGAGTAATTTTTGATATTCAGGGTTGATCATATCGACAGCGTTCGAGGGATAAGTTTGTGTTGTTTGTAAAATTGCTTAATCCAAAAGGTCGGTTTCCTTTAAATCCGCATTTTTAAGGTATTTACGTTCAAACCAAAAGGTGCCAAAGGGTATCAAGGACATAAGCCATCCAACCACATAAAATTCAACCTTCTTTTTAAAGCCTATTCCTACAATCAATACCCAAAGACAATATGCTATGAAAAGCAGTCCATGGCTCATTCCAACGATGTAATTCGGTAGGGGCCAATGCATAAGGTATTTGATGGGCATAGTAATGCCAAAGGCGATATAGGAAATTCCTTCCGAAATAGCCAGAATTCTAAGTATAGATAACTGTTTCATGTAAATGAATCTTTTAATTTTTCCAATGCGATAATTTGATCTCGAATTGATGCCGCTAAGATAAAATCTAATTCCTTTGCAGCACGTTGCATCTCTTTTT
>JBJOFM010000249.1:0-4669 GCA_046048755.1 Bacteroidota bacterium
GAGTCCCATGAAACGCTACATTGAATGTATTTCCATAGTAAAACCGCGTTTAAATTGATAATTATTTCACCAATACCTTTTGCCACGTATCTGTAATCGGACCTATTAACTGAACCCAATACAACCCGGTAGGCAAATCATTTTTTACTCGAAAACTGAGAGAATCACTTCTTAAGAAAACTTCATGCACCAATTCTCCATTTATCCCCCACCAGCGAACTTGGTTCGCTGACTTCAGGGAGTTATCAATGTGCATCCAAGCTCCACGTTCAATTGGATTAGGATATATCAACGTGTTCAAGGTTGAATCCATACCCACCTGCCAATTTCCCTTACGAATACCCAAATTTTGCTTTCGATCAATTACAATATAAAATCGCTGCGAATCCAACTCCCCATCTCTTGCTACCCAGGCATACTCTTTTTTACCAGTATCCAATAAAATAGTTGTATCTATATAGGTGTCTAGCAGCTTTAAATCATAACCAAATTTATTTTTACTCCACTCAACATGAAACACATTTTCCGCGGATCGCAACTGAGAAATATACAAAGGTACCGTATCCAATCCTGTACCCGCAACGAAAACGGTATAACTCATCCCGCTATATTTCAACCCAAGATTTTCGTCCTGATTTATCAACTTTCCGGCATTCCATGCATGTTTCTCTTTAAATTCCAACGAATCGAAATACAATGTTGCTGCATCTTGCAGTATCCCTTGCGCTTGGCCAACTGAGGATCTATACAACTTGATAATTACTTCATCATACGGCAATTCCGATTTCCACACACTGCTTATACCTGTCGATTTCGAAGATTCTGTAAATGTTAACGAAGCCGAACCCGAATTGGTTGTTTGAACAAAACATGCTTGACCCGGCTGAAGCAATTTATTGGCGGCAGAGCCCAAATTGTTAGAATTGGTTAGAACATTTACCGCCACATAAGACCCTCTAACACCAATATTTGGATCCCACACATAATAATAGGTACTATTAATGTTACTCGCGGAAGCCAAAACCGTAGACATATCCACGGGAGATTGATACGGATTACCGATAAAACTGAATCCACTTGCCATGCTGGATAACCCTGAAACAGAAACTGTCCCTGTTTTTAAAAGCCCAGTTGCCCGTAAAACAGTTGCAGTTGCCGTAGGGTTGCTTTGAGACAAATTAACGGTACGATCCCCCCTTACCAACAGTCTATATGGGGTTCCAGCAATTAAATTCTGAACATTTGTATTGGAGGCCGATGACCATTCTCCCGTTGAATTGGAATGAATAAATAACGATGGATTTCCCGAACTTGTTGCGTCAAAACCATTACTTCCAGACACCGAACCCGTTATGTGGGTGCCGTATCCTGCCGCAGAACTGCCACCTTCTTGCCAATGAAAATAAATGCCATCGGAAGTGGTAACCGTTGGAGAAAGCAATCGGAATGCACGTCTTGCCGGAATGTACTGCTCTGTAACTACATTGCCTGAAATCGTGGCCGTGTTACCCAATGCATTAAATATACCTGTACCAGCCGCTGAACTTTTAAAAGTCAAATAACCGTTCGACTGAAATTCGCCGGAACTTACAGTAATTGAACCTATGATCCTCATGGGCCCCGTTAATTGAACTCCCAAAGAGCAATCGATGGTTGCCGATTGAAACTCACAACTACCACCCAATACCTGCGGTAAGCTTGATCGTAAAATAAAGGTCGAGCCCGAAGCAGATGTAATTAACCCATTATTCTCAATTTCGCCCGATATCTTTAATTCTACCCCAGATCCAATCAGTAGATTTGCCAAAGGGGGAATGGTTAATTTACCACCAATCTCAATATTTCCATTCAAAGTAAAATTTACCGATCCATTGGTATTACTTACTATAAATTCTTTATCCGATCCGAAATCCGATGGAGAGCCGCCCGTCCCGTTGCTGTTACTCGACCAAGAAGACAATGATTTCAAATCCGATGTTGATCCCGATTTTATGTAGTATTTTATATAAGGAATGGAACTCGCAAAAATTCTTGCGCGAGCGCCCAATTGCCAAAACGTACCGGAAGAAGTTTGAATGAGTTTTTTAGGTCGAACAGAGAATTCCCACCACCCGCGATTGGTTTCAAATTCCGCGACGTTCACACTGCCTAAAACCGAAGCAACCCGTTTCCAAATCCCACTTTCAAACTGTTCCACGATAACGGAATCGGCCGCATCGGAATACGAATTCCACAACAGTTTTACTCTTCGTTTGTTGGTAGAATCCACTGCCAATCCAGTAATGGTTGGGATCGGAAATAATTGAAGTGTTGGATCCCCTTGCAACGAGGTATGCACCCCGGAAGAGTGTAGTCCTACATTATAAATATTATACGAATTATAACTCGTAAGAACCGCTTTATGTAGTGGTTCGCCCAAAGAACAGTGATGGAACATCCAATACGGCCTGCCCGACCAAACCGAAGCCAATCCCCAACCTCTGCCTGCTAACGGGGCACGTAAAAAAGCATTTTCATTATCCCAATCGCCAAAATAACTCCCGAACAAAAGGGTAAACGGATTGAGCAAGGAGTCGGTTTTGAATATTTTGTAATCTCCAACACCCGAAGCAGCATCGTAGGTTCCTGGTCCACATCCATAGGACAGTAAATACGGTTTCGCTTTTAATTGCGTAACATAATCGGCCTCCGTAATTGAATCGTAAGCCATGGTAGCAAAATTCCTAAATCCACCCGAGGCAAATGCTTCTCCGCCCGGTGCAAAAAATCCAAAATTATCATCAATAACCGATCGATTGGGCGCTTTGAATATCCCTGTTCGAAAATTTATATTCTTCAATAAATATCGTTGTACTAGTGCTGTATCTCTGCCAAAATAAGGCATGTTGGACAAATCAATCCTACCAATTGGCAGTTGTACATAACGAATATCCGCAGTTGCTGTACCGCTGGGATTTATATACGATCTATCGAATTTTCCATCACCGGGGACATTTCGATTTTCGGATCGTGTTGCCGCAGTATTATTCACCGATACATCCGTCCATGAAGACCAGAATGTACCATAATACATATCCGCAGGCCAAGCACCGGTATGATCGGTGTGTCCATCGGGCCTGAAATTTCCGCTGTATGGAACCGGTATTTTCCCTAATAAAATTACAGCCGTTAAATTATTAGAATCTGTATCCCACTGCGACTTAATCCACGATTTGATATCGGTTACAGCAGCAGTTCGCAGAAAAGATTTTTGAATTACCGTCCAGCCTTCATTGGTAAGTTGCTGTTTGTATTGGGAAATCGTTGAAGACAGAGGCACGGAGTAATTGGAATCCAGCACCAGCAATACCTTTCCCAAATTTTCGGTTGCAGGAATTTTAAATCCTGCGGAGATATACCCATTCCCTGTAAAGGAATAGGCCGACGAATTTCTAGCTACACGGTATTCATACCTCACTCCTTCAACAGCAAAGGAATCGGTCCAAGTTAATCCTGAAGTATTCTTTTTCTTCACCCACGAATTGCCACTGCGTTTGTAAACGTCATAGGAAGTAGTACTGGCATCGTAACGCCAATTTAAGGTTATCCCTAATCCAGAAACCCAAGAGGCTTTAATCTCAACGGCAACTTCGCGCGCGGTTTGTGCTTGCAACAAAAACGGGAACAAGGCAAAAACAAGGGTAAGCGATATTTTAGGATGTAATTTCAAGATTTTAAAACACGACATCCAAAATTAACACTAAAAATGCAATGAAATATCTACAAATTGTGCAAACTTAGCAAGCATAGAAACAGGAAAAAGCAACACTAGCCACAAAACAAGGAAGCTATAACGCTACTCAAAAAGTAACTCAAAAAACCACCTATTGATTAGGCGCTCCCTCAACATGAAGAAGCCTTTCGTGAGTTTAGTTTTTCGGGTCTTCCATGGCGATGTATTTCAATAACTCAGCGCGAACCTCCGGCTGATTGAATTTGCCATGAAAACTAGAAGTAACAGTAGTTGAAGTAATATCTTTGATACCTCTAGAAGCTACACACATATGTTTTGCATCCACAATCACAGCAACATCGGGTGTTTGCAATGCCTCCATCAACTCAGTAGCAACTTGAACCGTCATTCGCTCTTGAACCTGAGGTCTGCGCGCGTAATAATCCACGATCCTGTTTAATTTACTCAATCCAATCACCTTACCTGCTGAAAAATAGGCAACATGGGCATGTCCGTATATGGGCACAAAATGGTGCTCACAGGTACTGTGGAAATGAATATTTCGCTCCACCAACATTTCTTTGTAATTGTAAGGATTCTCAAACAATGTTGCTGCAGGCTTGTTCCGTGGATCCAAGCCTTTAAATTGTTCCATCACATACATTTTAGCAACGCGCAACGGAGTGCCCTTTAAACTCTCATCCTGTAAATCAAGACCCAGTACATGCATTATCTCGCGAAAATGCTTGGCTATGAGCTCAATTTTTAAGGAATCGTCCATTACAAAAGCATCTTCACGTAACGGCGTATCCACCCCGGAACTCATGTGTGCATCCCCTAACTCTTCAAAATGTCTGATGAGTTGGTTTTCCAAGTCTTTATCCATTGTATTCTACAAAATTACGAGGCGTTTCATACAACCTAACCGATAACGAAAACTTTTGATCCAATCGAGCA
>JBJOFM010000250.1:0-7150 GCA_046048755.1 Bacteroidota bacterium
GATTCTTGGTGCCTCAGGATGAAATTAATGCCAACAAAAATGCTCCGGCAGCGGGTAGTTTATTTGATGCATTAGAATTGTGGCCACAGTAATTAATTGAAAATCTAATAATTTAGTAATTACGAATCGTACGATTTGAGTTAAACAGAAAGGGCGGCCATTGGCCGCCCTTTCTGTTTAGTAGGTTATTCAATTATCGCAAATCCAGTGTAATAGTCTATTGTGTTGAATTCATTATTTACAGTGGTAATACCAAGGGTTTGGAAGTGTATAGTTATGGTTAAACCGTTCCATCGAACAGGAATATCAATGGACTCCATATCTATTGTATTCCGCTTAATACCATCACCTGAGGATTCTTCGGATTTTAATTTCTTCATGATATCTATATCTTTGAGTTTTTCTCGCAGGTATATTTTTAGTTCATTTTCCGTACTATTTCTGTTGGATTTCAAAACAATAGCTTCATCATTGTATTCCATATTTCCTAAAAAAGCGGATACGGTTTTACCATTTTTGGAATACTGAAATTCTTGCAAAAAAGTGCTGTAACTCTTAGAAATCGGGATAATAATTTTATTTTGGTACAAACTGGATTGTTCTTTTGTTATGGGTTTGTTCCAAATATAGGTTTTCATTTCTTCTTGATTGGCTTCTGTAAAGGTGGCATCTGATTCACTGTAACGATTCTTATACGCAATAACGGGTAATTTCCATTTTTTAATCAAATTACTAACGGCTTGCCATTCGCTTGCGTATTCGTTATCATTATTGGGTTTATCAATTAATTTGATTGGTTTGCCAATGGAATTCTCTATGTTGTACATATTTCTATTGCTACATAGGTAATCCAAACATTCTTTAATTTCATAACTGATTGAGTCGATGAAATATCGCTGTTGTAATTCAAGGTCGGATAGTTTTTTATTCCCATTTTCAGAATTAACCGGTGCACCTGCAGGCACGTTATCGGGTACCGCGGGTGCTTCTATCGATTCTTCAACGGTAGTCTCACGCATATAAATTTCGTTTTCTTTGCGCAGAACAGCAATTGGAGGAAGCGTGCTGGGAGGGGTCCAATTTTTGAAGTAACTTACTCGATCAAATTGTTTTATTGCCGTATCGCCCTCGTTGTACATGTTCAAGGTGGATAAATACCCCAATAATCGGGTTTCTTGGCTTTCCACCGACCATCGATGAAAATTGTATTTCGGTAAAAATCGAGCGGCTAAAGTTAAAACAAGAAGCGTAAGAGGTAAGACCAAGATATTGGGCTTTTTTACGAATGCATAATAGCCGGTGATTAATACTAACCAAACATCCAGATAAGTTAGCGCCACCCGTAATTCGGTAAATCCATATTCGGAAATCCTAACGTACAAAGCAATAAATAACAATGGCATCAAGGGCAGCAGCAACCAAGAAAATCTGCGGTAAACGTTGGATAGCCATTTGTTGTCGTCCTCAAATTGAAAAGGGTAGGAGATCAATACCGTGAAATACCCTACTACAGAAAATACCATGGTCATCAAGGAAACGATACCTTTGGGTAACGACCATAACCAAGTGATTTTTGCCATGTACATGTACAAAATAATGAGGTACAGGGCGATGATGGGAATGAGAATATATCGAACTAGATTTTTAAGTACTTTGGTATAATTGTGCTGCTCTTCAATCCAATTTTCACCATCTTCGGTACAATTAATAGCGAATATGAAGGCGTGACCCAGGATAAATACCATGGCGGCCATGTAAGCAAAAAACTCCTCGGGAATTGCATCTTTGATAATTAATAAATTGAAGGTGAAAATTGACAGCGCAATACCGCCATACAATATCCCTGCATACAATGCTGCTACCACAAATTGTGTGAGTAGTCCTTGGTTGTAACGCCACAATAGCTGATTGCTATTTCGTTTACTACCGATAAAGGGTAAAATTGCGGCCACCAAATGCGCCAATAATCCGTACATAAAAATGTCTAACGGCAGAAAATCGAAGGTGCCGGCACTTGTTGACTGTTTAAAACCAACTGGAATTAAAAAATGCAATAAAATCCCTACCGTTAAAGCGGCTCCGTATCCAATCCATTTGAAGCGGTTCCATGATGGGTTAATCCGTATGGCATTCGCTACTCCAATGCTTAATACATACACAAAACTCAAAACAATAATCCAATGCGCAACTTGTTGAAGCAAATCGGACCAATATTCGTGTCCCGGTTTTTCATAATCTAAAAAATCATTGGTTGTGATATAGATACTAATAAAGGTTAGTACCGTAATAATCGTACTAATCGATAACGAGATAGGATACAGTTTTAAGGCTTTGCCGAAATTCTCTTGTATCGTTTTGAAGATTTTGATTTTCATGCTATTAGATAAACGTTACGGTTACATCTTTTATTACATCGGGATGAAGACTTCTGGAAACTGGACACAAAGGAACAATGCGTTTAAGTCCTTCTTTGGCTCTATCGTCCGCTTCGGGGTTCAGTTCGATGCGAATGTGGGATTCGATGCGGGCAATTCTCCTTGGGTCCGAGGCCATGTGTTTGGTGGTTTCCGCTTCGATATTTAGGATTTGAAATTCTTTGCCCTGAGCATAAATAGCCATCGTAGTGATTATGCAGGTGGTAAGACTCAAGGCGCATAAATCGGTGGGGGAATATGCCGATCCCATTCCCTGGTTATCCGTGGGAGCGTCGGTTAAAATTTCCGTTCCACTTTGTAAATGAACATTGCTGCAGCGCAGTTTGCCTAAATATTTGGTTGATGCGGTAGTCATGACTAATAATTTGATTGCAAGTTACAAGCAATTAAGAAGATTCGGAATGTTGGTTAATTCCCGTTTGAAATAATTAAAATATTTGCTGGGGGTAACCGTAAATTAAAGCGAAAATGGTATATTTGCAGTCCGAAAATTTAAGGTCGGATGGCCGAGCGGCTAGGCACGGGTCTGCAAAACCCTTTACACCGGTTCGAATCCGGTTCCGACCTCTAAAGCCTAAATAGCAGTAAACGCCTCTGAATACTTCAGAGGCGTTTTTTGTATATCTAATTCGGATGTTTCCTATTGGAGCTATCGAAAATCAAAAAAAAAATTATTGCTTGATGAAGCGAAGCACTTGGTTGTTAAGCATCAAATAATAGACTCCATCTGCCAAATCGGAGATATCTATGTATTGTTCAGAATTCCATTCCGTTTGCACATCGCGCAAGAGTAATTGTCCAATTGAATTGTATATGGTTACGGATGTTTGCTTAGTTGTTAGGTACAATTGATCATGTGCCGGGTTAGGATATAAAACGGTCTTGTCTCGAAACTTTACTTTCTTGCATACATCGCTAAGTTCATAATATGCAAGCGTAAACCAACCTGCATAATTTTCTCTGTAGAAATATAATCTATCATGTTCTTCATAAATCTCAGGAATATCCCCCAGGGGATGAGTATATGCCGGATATTCTAATTCTTCAATTAGAAAAGCTGAATCCTTATTTATGTCTAAATAATAAAAACCGCCAATTCTTCCACCTCCCTTAGCTTGTGTGAAAACAAAATATCCGCCACAATTAGAAGGTTCTATAATTACAATCTGCCGAGAGGTGGGAATTATTATATTTTCTAAAGTTCTATTAAGTCGTAAGTCCAATAAATCAAAAAAGGTGGCCTCGTTTAACGTATACTGAATAACAAAAATATCTTTTTGAAGATGAGCAATAACCAGGTTTTTACTTTTTAACTCTCTGTCATAGATAGTATCTTCTACACCATTATACCACAGTTTTTTGAATATTACGTTATCGGTTATTTTTGGACAATAATAAATGCATGAATCCGTAGTTTTGAGTTCGTAAAAAGCATTAACACTGCTGTCGTTTAACACTGTACAAGTTGATGTTTTTTTTGAATCTTTTGCGGAAATATAGAGCTTTTCAATGAGCGTTTCTGAGCCGAAAGACCCAGCCCCAATAACTATCGTATCGTTATATTTAAATGCAGATAAGTAGTCAATATTGCAAGAGCCACTGCCACATTCTATGGTATTCAGTAATGAAACATTATCGTAAATTTCGTATTTGGTTCCGTCCCACAAAATGAATCGATTATTAACAAGTGCGCCGGCATCACGATTTACAAAACCGCTAGGGGCGCCGTCATCTTTGCGAATTATATTCATTCTATATTTATTCGCCACATAAAAGTAATTACTATCTATAGTCGTAAGTCCCACAGAAACGACAAAAAAACTACTTTTGGGGTCTGTAAATGTCCAAAACGTAGTGAAATCGCCATTCTTGACTATAAAGGAATCAACCATTCTTACGTTTAATTCAGAAAACTTATCGATCGTGTATAAATACATCGATGTATTATCCCAGCCAAAGAAGAATAGGTTGCTATCCGTTTCGATGAAATCAGTGATGGTCTTTTTCTTCTCATGGGGACTTGGAATATACTTCCAAGTGCTGGATTGAGAGTCGCTTAGATACAATTTATAAATGAGATCTTTATTGCAAAATAGGCCGAGATGACACTGATTATAAGAAATTATATTTGACGATTTGGAACTATTGTCATGGGGTTGAACATCCCATTTGTGTGCATTTAATTGTTGGAAAAACCGTGCTTGGGATGAAATTTCCGGAATATCGGAGAATGCAAGAATGAAAAAGAGAAGCACAGTAAGAGGTGTTTTCCGGATTCTTTGCATCATTTAATTGAAAGAGGCGTACTGCGTTTCTTTCGTTGCTTTGAAGCAAATAAACGTATTGGGAATCAATATATCAAACGAAGATCAGGATATTATCTAACTATCGATGCGATATTATTTCCCCATCGGCCATTTCTATAATGCGATCGGTCTTGGAAGCAAAATCGGGATCGTGGGTTACGATTAATAAACTGGTACCTAACTCTTTGCTTAATTCTTTGAAAATGGAAAATACCGTGTTGGCATTTTTACTGTCTAAATTACCTGTGGGTTCGTCGCCCATAATAATTGCCGGTTGATTAATCAGTGCACGTGCAATTGCCACTCGTTGTTTTTGTCCACCGGAAATTTGAGTTGCTTTTTTCATTGCTTGATCCGCTACATCCAACATTTTAAGCTTCTCCATAGCGTTGAATTCCACTTCCTCTTGGGATAATTTCCCCAATTTTAATCCAGGAAGCATAACATTTTCCAATACAGAGAATTCGGGTAATAAGTAATGAAATTGAAAAACAAAGCCAATATGCTCGTTTCGAACTACCGATAATTCTTTGCCGGTTAATCCAGTGATTTTATTATTCATTAACCAAAGTTCCCCATCGTATTGGGTGTCCATGGTACTTAGAATATACAATAATGTACTTTTTCCGCACCCAGATTTCCCCATAATGGAAACGAATTCACCCGCTTTTACCGTGAAATTGATGTCTTTAAGTACTTGAATGGAAACCGGATCGGTAAAGAATTTCTGAATGTTTTGAGCCGATAACACTACGTTATGTTGGTTACTTTCCAAGTGCTTGCTAGAAATAATTGTACTGTCCATCGGTTTCATTTATTGACCTCTAATTATGTCTACCGGATCGATGTTGCTTGCTTTTCTTGCAGGCAAATACCCTGCAAAAAATGTAGTAACTACTGCAAATACACTTCCAATAACGTAATACATACCATTGAAATTTACGGGGAACGTTTTCACTGTAGGTAACGCCTCCGTTTCAAAGGGTGAAATACTAATAATATAACTCATCATTAGCCCCAAAAGAAGCCCCATTATCCCACCTACAATACCAATCATTAATGCTTGATAGATAAAAATTCGCTTTACGTCAGTACCACTAAACCCGGTGGCTTTTAATATGGCGATATCGTTCATTTTCTCGTAAATCACCATGTTGAGTATATTGTAAATTCCAAAGCCAGCAACAATTAATAAGGTTATACTCACTGCATAGGTGATAAGATTTCGAATACTTGTACCAGTTTCAAATTGGGCATTGGCGGTTTTAATATCAACGGCATTAATTCCATGACTTCGTTCAATTTCTTTGCTTAAATCATACGATAAATCGATGTCGAAAAGTTTAACACTAATATCCGTAAAATAGCTACCCGATTCGCCTGCAATTCGTTGAGCAGTTTTAATATTTACATAACTTTGAACCTTATCGATGTCGGCTAATCCAGATTGGTACAAACCCACTAATTTTAATTTGTAGGTCTGCCCAGTGCTACTCATAACTTGAATTTTATCGCCAACCTGCAAGGAGAATTTTTGTGCTACACCCGCTCCCAGGATAATTCCATTATCGTTGTTGGCCAAATCGTTAGGAGTTCCTCCAACAATGTACTGCTGAAAGTTGAATAATCGATTTTCCTCCAGTACATCAATACCAATCGCATTCCCATTGAGTAAAATATTGCCGGATTGATAGAAAATCCTTGCCGATACTTGCGGAGTTACCCCTTTTACACGAGAATCTTTGGATACAACATTCATCAGTGCTTTTGCGTTTCTAATTCCTGCTAATTCTTGTTTGGGTTTGATGGAGGTAACCATGTTCTTCCCCCCTTTATACTGAGGATGCAAATCAATAGGCTGTGTTTCCGATGCTTTTACTTCGTTATAAATTCGGATATGAGGGGTGCGGTTTAAAATTAATCCATCCAATAAACCATTTAATCCGGTCATAAAGCTCACCAAAATGATGAATGTACCGATGCCAAAGGTTACACCCAAAGCGGCGATGGCACTTTGCTTTTTTCTTGCAAGCAAATGGGTCTTGGCTATTGCAAAACGAACGTTACGGTTCATTTATTTCTTTATTTCGGGTTCAAACAAAGTAGTGTTGGCCGTTAACCCATCCAAAATTTCAACCCATTGCATATTTCGAAGTCCTGTTTTTACGTTAACTTCGCCTTTTTCAGTATTCACGATATTGTTTTTGCCGAGATAGGAGAGAGGAATTACCAACGCTTTGGGTTTAACATGAGTAATAATATTCACTTCAGCAGATAATCCTGGATATAACTTTTCCGGTAATTCATCAAAAATAGCTTCTACCGTAAAACTCTGGTTTTTTTGATCCATAATTGGAATAATTCTGCTTATATGTGCTTTGAATGATTTGCCCGGATATGCGTCTAGGG
>JBJOFM010000251.1:0-3049 GCA_046048755.1 Bacteroidota bacterium
TGGCTGCTTGTTTATCTCCTTCGGCCGCGATTGCTTTTCTTTCGGCCTCGAGTTTTTCTTTTTGTTTGGTGAATTCCATACGCTGGGCTTCTTGTTCGGCGCGAAGTTTTTCTTCAATTGCAGCGGACAATCCTTGCGGTAAGGATATCGATTTTAGTAGTACATTTTCCACGATAAAGCCTTTATCGCCGAGGATCTCCATCATGGTATCGCGGATGTTTCGTTCAATTCTTGCTCGTTCACCACTGTGCATGTCTTTTGCATAATATTTAGAGGTAACATCGGCCGCTGCTGATCGGAAAACGGGTAAAATAACGACGTCTTCGTAGCGCATCCCAATATTTTTAATTACATCGGGGGCCGATTTTTTTTCAATGCGATATAGGATGGAAATTTCCGATTGTATAGTTAGTCCTTCTCTGCTGGGTAGGGGTAATTTGACTTCCAGATTTACGGTTCGAGTTGGTACGATGAGCACGCGCGTGATAAAGGGATTGTAAAAACGGATACCGGGCTCATACGATTGGCTGCTTAACTTCCCTAATTTTCGTTTTACCCCAGTTTCACCGGGTTTAACCACGGTGCATGAAGCAAAGAATAAGCCACATAGGGTTAAAAGGGCTGCAAAATTTGTAATTTTTTGGTTCATATCGGCAATATAACTAACCGATAAATCAATGGCTTAGAGGTATGGAATATCCCAATAGGAGTTCGTTAAACCGATGAAAATGTAGGACGAAGGAAAGGCGAACACTTTGATTCTCTTTGTTATTTTAATAAGAGGAATTTGTGGTTTTCCATAGGCGTTTCATATACTTTATTGAATTAGCCAATTATGTTAGGCAAGTTTCAACGTTTAACGCAATTAATGGCTATGGTTTGATTTTCGAAGTAGGTAGTAGGGAAGCCATACCATCGGAAAATAAGCCATCGTTAAATCCAGTAAATTAAACCACACTGGAGCGGGTAAAATAGCCACCATGTATGTGCCTGCTGCAAAAAATAATCCCCCTATTATCCATAAGTAGTATTTCAATCTATCGGAATGTTTTAAAAACAAAACGGCCAAAGTTCCGCTGAGTAATGTGCCCATTGCATGGGCTAAAAATGGGAATATAAAATGTTTTGCCGAAAGTAATTTTATCGAACTTTTAAAACTCTCTTCGGTACTGAAATCAGCTCCCGGGGGTAGTGGGATGAATAGGGATTGGATTTCAATTATTTTTCCATTTAGTAATCCACCCAAAAGGATGGATGCTATTAAAATACTGATTTCAACAACTCTTTTCATGGTGTTATTTAGGGGGAATGCTTGTCTGCGATGTGCAATTTTATCTTCAAACTTACGCGATTGATTTATAAACCAAATAAATACGGGTAGATTTGACACAAAAATCACGTGTATATGGCTACTAAATTTTCTATTTGTATTTGGAGCGAGCATAATGCTAAAGAAATGTCTGATTATTACAGGGCGGTGTTTCCTGATTTTTATTTGGTATCGGAAAATCCAATGGCCGTAGTGTTTGAGGTTGCTGGCAATCGTATGATGTGTTTGAACAATGGAAATGGTAATGAGCGATTTAATGAGAAAATTTCCTTTGTTTTATCGGTAGAAACACAGGAAGAAATTGATCATTATTGGGATTATTTCACGAAAGAAGGTAAATCGGGTCAATGCGGTTGGTTACAAGATAAGTACGGAGTTTCTTGGCAGGTTGTACCTACTGTGTTAGGTAAGTTAATGACAAATCCGGCTACAGCACCAAGGGCCACGTATGCGTTTATGCAGATGTCGAAATTCGATATCGCAAAGCTGGAGGCAGCGGTTTTAGACTGATTCTTTAAATAATTCAAGGGGATTGTTATCTTCGTTGCTATGATTGGCTTTAACCTTAATAAATATTTATTGAGCGACGATTACCAAATGCACAATAACGATGCGAAAAAGGATATCTTATTGCTGTTTGTACGCATCATTGCGGCGGTTTTAATGATGACCCACGGCTATCCCAAAATGGAAAAACTTCTAGCGGGAGGAGAAATTAAATTTTACAATTTTATGTGGACGGGCCCAACGATCTCTTTAGCCTTATGTGTATTAGGAGAATTGATAGCACCGATATTTGTTATTTTGGGTTATAAGTTTCGTTTAGCTTGTTTTCTATTGGTATTTACCATGTTTGTTGCAGCGTTTGGTGCTCATTTTTCCGATCCTTTGTCCGAAAAAGAACATTCGTTATTGTATTATTTATTGTTTTTAGTATTGATGCAATCGGGGCCCGGAAGATACAGTTTGTGGTATTGGTTACAGGGGAAAAAATCTTAAATGAAGTGACTGATATTGCCGATTATGAACCAACTAGCATTTGTTATCAGGCGAGGGACATTGGATGATGTGGAGTTGTTGCATCAAATCGGAATAAAAACATTTGATGATACATTTGGGGGGACCTGCACCAAGGCCGATATGAAAGAGGTTTTGGATAGGTTTTTTAACATAGAACAATGCAAGATTGATTTATCGGATCCCAAGGATAATTTTTTCTTTTTGGAAGAACAGGGAATAACAAAAGGGTACATGCGCATTAATTCCATTCACGAATGTCCGTTGGATGATTTGAAAGAATATCGTGCTGTGGAACTTGTGCGTTTGTATGTACTAAAAGAATATCATGGCACCCATGTTGCCAACGAATTGATGCAATTTGCGATTCGATTTGCGGCAGAAAACGGATTTGAAAAGATGTACTTATCGGTATGGGAATATAATTTTAGAGCGCGTGGATTTTACGAAAAACATGGTTTCAAAAATTCTGGTGTGATGAACGATTTTCCGTTGGGTTCAACCCCCCAAACCGATTACTGGTTTGTGCGGGATATTTGAGCTTGTCTGAACGATGGAATTGCTAACGACCAAAATTTAAACGTAGCTATTAAGCCTTTGGGCTTCAATCCAGTGATCGAGATGTACATATCTATTTATTTAGAGTTAACAATGGGTAAAAGTTGCTGGAATTTTTTATCTATGGGGAATGAGATTAAAATT
>JBJOFM010000252.1:0-7822 GCA_046048755.1 Bacteroidota bacterium
CTTAAACAAGTACCGCATTTGGTTGGATGGGATGTAGACGATTTTGGAGATGAAGACTTTAGACAATTAGACGGAGAAAATACGTTTACGGAACTGAATCGTGCTTTTCAGCATATTACCCCATTAGCCATGATTATTGGTGTTCTAGGTTTGTTAATTCAGGTATTTTGGGAGTTGAAGTTTATAAAAAAACAGAGTTGGTCGCAGTGGATTCCAGCCCCCTTATTGGTTGTATTAATGGGTATAGGTGTTAATTATTATGCTGGAAGCGAATGGAAAATAATAGGGAAGGATCATATGGTTTCTATCCCTTCCGTAACAGCTATGTTTACTGGGGCTGATGGTTCCGGCTTCCCATGGCCAAATTTTTCACTGATAGGTTCCGTTTTATTTTGGATCATCGTATTTAAAGTTGCCATCATAGCTAGTCTTGAAAGTCTATTGAGTTTGGAAGCATCCGATAAAATTGATCCACATAAAAGAAATTCTCCCGCCAATCGTGAATTATTTGCACAAGGAGCAGGTAATATTTTTTCTGGCCTTCTTGGAGGTTTACCGGTAACGGCTGTAATTGTTCGAAGTTCCGCTAATGCCAACGCAGGGGCTCAAACTAAAATCAGCGCAATTTTACATGGATTATGGTTGGTTGTAGTGGTTGCCTTATTCCCTGGATTTCTAAATTTAATTCCCAATGCCGCGTTATCGGCGATACTAATTTTTGTTGGGTATAAATTGGCTAAACCTAGTTTGTTTCAATCGGAATTCCATCGCGGTTGGGGTGCGTTTTTACCTTTTGTAATTACCATTGTTGCAATACTTTTAACGGACCTTCTACTGGGCATTGCCGTGGGTATGATTATTGGGTTCTATTTCGTGATTAAAACTAATTTTCATCGAAGTATAACCGTTGTTTCGCTTGAGAATACCCATTTAATACGATTCTATTATCAAGCAACCTTCTTGAATAAGTCGCTCTTGAAAGAGAAATTAACTCAACTACCAGACGGAGCCGAGGTGGTGTTGGACTTCACCAATTGCCATTTTGTAGATACGGACATCCGCGATATCATTGAAGATTTTGAAGCGGTTGCCGCAGAGCGTCAGTTGAAAGTGTTGAAAAAATTTACCAGTGATTCTCATCAGCATCGATTAATGAATACTCAACCAAAATAAAAACAAATGGAAACTACCAATAAATTATTTCTTTCAAATAAGGCATGGGCCATGGAAAAAATGTCCGAAGATGCAGATTATTTTAAGGAATTAGCAAAGGATCAACGACCTGCGTATTTATGGATTGGTTGTTCCGATAGCCGTGTACCGGCAAATGAAATTATAGGAGCGGAACCGGGTGAACTCTTTGTCCATCGCAACATAGCGAATATGGTAGTACACACCGATTTAAACCTGTTAAGTGTACTACAATATGCAGTTGAATATTTAGAAGTGAAGCATATAATTTTATGCGGCCACACGGGTTGTGGTGGTGTTAAAGCGTCTATGACACAAAATTCATTCGACTTGTTAAATAAATGGTTAAGAAATTTAAAAGATGTTTATCGTTTACACCGTGATTCTTTGAATTCGATAGAAGATGAAAACGAGAAATTGAATGAAATGGTGAAGTTAAATATCGTAGAGCAAGTGAATAATTTGGTAAAGACCTCCGTAGTTCAATCGGCATGGAAACACCATAACCGACCTTTTATTCACGGCTGGTTGTACAATATGGAAACGGGTTTATTAGACAGTATAATTGAAGCAAAACCTGGGGATCCGATAGATCCTATATACGCGTATTCTGATTTATAGAAGGAACTTCTAGAAATCGGTAAAATCGTACTAGTTTTCTTTTTGTTTGTCTAATCGAAGATTTATTAATTCGATAGTAAAGGAAAACGCCATAGCGAAATAGATGTATCCTTTATCCAAATGTTGACCGAAACCTTCGGCTAATAAAGATACTCCAATCAACACTAAGAAGGCCAATGCCAATATTTTAATGGATGGATTGTGGTTTACAAAATTGGCGATGGGTTCTGCTGCCACTAACATGACAATCATAGATATTACAACAGCTGTGATCATTACCCATACATGATCTGCCATTCCTATAGCGGTGATTACCGAATCTAAGCTGAAAACAACATTAATAACGCCCATTTGAACCAGGACTGCAGAAAATCCACTGGCCGATGTCCTTTCTTTGGTCTCTTCCTCAATCCCCTTCATTTTTAAGTGGATTTCGTGAACACTTTGATACAATAAAAACAAACCACCACCAATTAAAAGTAGGTCTTTCCCCGAAATGCCGTTACCCATGATAACAAACAAGTCATGCTCTTGTTGTTGTACCCAATTGATTCCCAATAACATAATTACACGAATAACCATGCCTATCAACAAGCCATAGTTTCTCGCTTTTTTGTGTTGATGTTGAGGTAATTTATTGGATAAAATAGAAATGAAAATGATATTGTCAATACCTAAAACAATTTCTAAAATTGTTAAGGTCACCAAGCTTACTATGATTTCTTGCATAAATAAAAATGCAAATTTACTCAGTAGTTGTTAATCAATGATTCTTTTTTTAACCAATTGGTTGCAAATTGACGATTAAAGTAGGTGATTTGTCGCTTTGCATAATTCCTTGTGTGCTGTTTGATTTTATCAATCGCCAATTCTAAAGGAATATTCCCTTGTAAAAATTCAAATAACTCAGTATAACCAACGGTTTTCAATACAGGTAATTCGGAGAACTGAACTAATTGCTCAACTTCCTGTAGCAAGCCGTCTTCCATCATTTGCTCTACACGTTGATTAATTCTATGATATAAATATTCTCTTTCTATAGCAATTCCAGCAATTTCGATGTTGGCATTTGGGAATGCAGACGTTTTCTCGCCTTGATGGATTTCATGCAATGGTTTACCTGTGCTCAAGCAAAGTTCTAATGCGCGTTTAACCCGTGCGGGATTGTTAATGTCGATTCTGGAATCGGCTTCATTGTCAATTTCCATTAGTTTATTCACCAAAAAAGCGAGGCCTTGATCATTATGCCATTGGTTTATGGTTGTTCTTAATGATAAATCAACGGCTGGAAGTTCGTCAAAATCAAACAACAAATGCTGTAAATACAAACCTGTGCCACCCACTAAAATAGCTATTCCATGTTGGTTCAGCAATGATTGAATAATGGGTCTGTATTGCGATGCAAATTGACCGGAACTCAAGGATTCGTGTATGCTATGGCTAGCGATTCCGTAATGCGTACATTGTGCAAGTTCCTCAACGGAAGGCCTGGCAACACCAATGTTTAACTCTTTATAAATCTGTCTACTGTCAAAAGAGACAATTTCTGTATGGTGTTTTTTTGCCAGTTGAATAGCTACATCGGTTTTACCCGAAGCGGTGGGTCCTCCAATGGCAATTATGGTTGGATTCCCCATGGGGATTATTTTAAGTCGTCCGCGTCAATTCCATCTTGAAATTCGCCGAAACCAAATTCGTCGTTATTATCGTCCTCATCATCCTCATCGTCATCGTCAAAATCGTCATCGTCCTCATCCAATAATTCCTCTTCATGATCGATTAACAAAGCTTTTGCATTTTTTGCGGCTAAAATCTTTTCCGCCAATGCATCAAATTCATCGTCATCCAACATTTTGAACTTTCCGTCCTCCTTTTGTCTTGGCGCTTTGCCCTCCGATCTGTAAATACTCGGGTAGGTTTTTTTTGTATCTGTTTCAGCGATAGTAACTAATTCGCAGTATAACGTCCACAGGGTATTGTAGTCTGAAACATAAACAAACCGTTGATGGGGGTCGTTTACCAGTTCTCTAATTTTTACGGATTCCATCAAAATGGGTTGGTGATCGCCAATCATTTGACTTTTATACACAACATCAACGCTATTAACGTCATTGGCCGATGAGTCCAATTTAACCTCTTTAATTCGGCGCCAGCGTTCATCGCTTACAAAAAAACTGGCTAGTTCTAGACCGTCAAATCCGATAGATTCTTGGATGATTTGATGAAATTGCAATAGGGTGTGTGCTGGTTTAATATCAATCCAACGGATGATATCCTCTTGATCTTCAAACCAAACCTTGAAACGATAAATCATAAGTACATGGCAAAAATAGGGTAGAGATGGTTATTTTTGTGGCTATCATCATGAATATTCGCGGAATTATTGCCAGTTTAATGGTATCTCTTTTATTTTTTACTCCTGCTTTTTCTCAAAATGCAACCAATTCCAAAGGCGATATTCGGGGATTTGTTTACAATGCAAGCAATGGTGATCGCTTAAATGGCGCGGGTGTTTCTGTATTTAAGGTTCAATCTACCGCCAATAACGGGCAGAAGGTTCTACAATTTGTTCGGATGGTTTATGCCGATGCAGAGGCGTTTTATGCACTCACCGGCTTGGAGGAATCCGTGTATGTAGTTCAGGTAAGTTTTCCTGGGTTTGATACATTATTAAATGAATTATCAGTTAAAAACGGTAATAATGCTCGATTCGACGCCTATTTATCTCGAATCGAAAAAATGGATGTAATTGAGATTGAAGCAAAAGGTAAACCCAAAGAAACGAAAGTTGGATCAACTACCATTGAGGG
Source organism: Bacteroidota bacterium (assembly GCA_046048755.1). Lineage (GTDB taxonomy): Bacteria > Bacteroidota > Bacteroidia > NS11-12g > UBA955 > JAGKXC01. The sequence goes on from JBJOFM010000252.1 coordinate 4,623, forward strand.
TAAAACCATTTATAAAATGCCAGCAATTGGTGCAGAGCCCGATATTTTACAGTACCTGCAAGTGTTGCCTGGGGTAGTGTTCAGTGGCGACCAAGGGGGACAACTGTATATTCGTGGTGGATCTCCGGTAATGAATAAGGTAATGATGGACGGGTTAACCATCTATAATCCATTTCACTCCATTGGATTATTTTCTGTGTTTGAAACCGATCTAATTCAAAGTGCCGATGTGTATTCTGCTGGATTTGGTGCGGAATACGGTGGAAGAATTTCCGCTGTGGTTGATATAAAAACCCGCGATGGTAATCGGAAAGAACACAAAACCAAATTAGGACTTACCACGTTTACATCTAAAATTTTACAAGAAGGTCCAATCCGTAAATACAAAAAGGGCAAGAATAATAGCTCCTATGCGTTTAGTTATCGTAATTCCTTCTTAAAGCAATCCGCAGGTCTCGTATATCCGTACATCGATGCAGGAAAATTGCCGTACAACTTTGGGGATTTTTTTCTAAAGCTAAATTTTAACTCGGCCAATGGCGGATATTCCCGTTTGTATGGGTTTCATTTTTCAGATAATGTTCGATTCCCCGGATCTACGCAATACCGCTGGGCAGCTAACGGCGTTGGAGGGAAGTTTTTAGTAGTGCCCGAACAGGCAAAAACACGAGTTGATGGTTACTTTTTATATAGCGATTACCGCATTCAACAAATAGAATCCGATGCTAAACCACGTGAGAGTTCTATCGGTGGATTTAACATGGGAATGAATTTCAATTATAACTTTAAGCGAGATGATTTTCGTTGGGGACTTGAGTTGAATGGATTTCAAACCAATTTTCAATTAACCAATGCCAACAACCGATTGATAAAACAATTGGAGAGTACTACCGAAATAAACAGTTTTGCAAACTATCGAATGGTTACCAAAAAAGTGATTGCAAATTTTGGATTGCGTGCTCAATACTATGCATCGTTAGCCAATTCATCCTTGGAGCCTCGATTCCAGTTACGTTATAATCCCTATAAAACGTTAGGAATCAAATTTGCTGCCGGTTTATATTCACAGAACTTTTTATCGGCCATGAGCGATAGAGATGTAGTGAATTTATTTTATGGTTTTTTAAGTGGCCCCGACAATATTCCGGAAACCTTTAACGGTGAGCCTGTTACCCATCGCTTGCAGAAAGCTAGACATGCAGTTGGAGGGTTTGATTTTAAAGTGGGTAGAAAACATACGTTTAATGCCGAATCGTTTATTAAAGTATTTGATCAAATCACCAATATAAATCGAGATAAGTTGTTTGATGATAACCAACAAAACTTAGATAAACCGGCTAGATTGCGCCAAGATTTTATTATAGAAAATGGGAATGCTTATGGAGGCGATGTTTCCTATAAATATACGCATAAGGGACTGTATGTGTGGCTAGTTTATTCCTTAACCTACGTTAATCGATTTGATGGAGTTCAAGAGTATCAGCCCAATTTTGATCGCAGACATAATGCCAATGCTATGGTTAGTTATGAGTTTGATAAACAAAATCCTACTGAGATATCCTTGCGATGGAATTTTGGTTCCGGATTTCCATTTACACAAACCCAAGGATATTATGAGAAACAGACCTTTTCTAATGGAATTAGTACCGATTATATTGGGTCAAATGGAGATTTAGGGGTGTTTTATGCTCGATTGAACGGCGGAAGATTGCCTTATTATCATCGTTTGGATTTTTCGGCCAAACGCAATTGGAAGATGGAGAATGGAAAAGAATTCAATGTGATTTTTAGCATCACCAATGTTTACAATAGGGCTAACATATTCTATTACGATCGTGTACGTAGAACCCGAGTAGATCAATTGCCAATACTTCCTGCTTTGGGTTGTAATTATACCTTCTAACGTTCCAGAATCTCCTTAATGCTCTGCAATTTTAGTAATGCTTCTATGGGCGTTACGGCATTTACGTCAGTGGTTGACATGAGTTTCTTTAACTGAGCCATTCGTGGGTCTTCCGTAGCAAACAAGTTCATTTGATATACCGCTTTACTTTCCGTTTTACGCAGTGATTTTTGCGGGGAGAGTTGGGCCCTATCGGTTTCTAATTTGTTGAGTATTTCGTTGGCTCTAAGCAATACTGCATTGGGAATACCCGCTAACTGAGCCACGTGGATTCCAAAGCTGTGTTCGCTGCCCCCTTTTTGTAACTTGCGCAGAAAAATAATTTGTGATCCTTGTTCTTTAATGGCGATATGATAATTGCATATACCTTCCGATTTTCCCTCCAATTCATTCAATTCATGATAGTGGGTGGCAAACAAGGTAATGGGTTTGGCAGGATGACTTTGAATAAATTCCGCAATGCTCCAAGCCAATGAAACTCCATCATAGGTGCTGGTTCCACGTCCAATTTCATCCAACAGTACCAAGGAACGTTCACTTAAATTATTTAAAATAGATGCGGTTTCAGTCATTTCTACCATGAAAGTAGATTCTCCAACACTAATATTGTCTGATGCACCAACTCGCGTGTAAATTTTATCAATCAAACCAATATTGGCTTCCCTGCACGGTACATAACATCCAATTTGCGCCATGATTACACTTAATGCAGTTTGACGTAAAATGGCGCTCTTACCGCTCATATTAGGACCTGTTAAAATGATAACGCGTTGATCTTCTTTTTGTAGACTCAGTGAGTTTGGTATATAACTTTCACCTGGCGGTAATTGGTATTCAATAACGGGATGTCTGCAATCCAATAAGGTTAAGCCAAATCCCTCGTGTAATTGTGGTTTGGTATATTTTCTTTGATACGCTAATTCCGAAAACCCACCGAGCACATCTATTTCGGCCAAAAGGGATGCTTGAGCTTGTAAAACTGGAATGAATTGGGCCATTTTATTCAACGCCTGTTCCCATAAATCCAATTCCAAGGCATTGATTCGATCTTCCGCCGTAAGGATTTTCTCTTCGTAAATTTTTAGTTCGGGTGTAATATACCGCTCCGCATTGGCCAATGTTTGTTTCCGAATCCAATCTTCGGGTGCTTTGTCTTTGTGAACATTGGTTACTTCCAAATAATATCCAAAAACGTTGTTGTATCCGATTTTAAGTGAAGGAATTCCAGTTCGTTGACTTTCATTTTGCTGAATTTCAATCAACTTATCCTTTCCCTTTGTGGTTAACTCCCTAAGAT
>JBJOFM010000253.1:0-2528 GCA_046048755.1 Bacteroidota bacterium
ATAATTAATGATATTAAGAAGTTGACTATAGCTGCCTATTGGTTTATCGCGATAGTCTGGATTTTCTAACAGAATAGTTTTTGTGCCAACGATAAGTGCCTGAAAGAAAAAGACAACGGCAAAAATTATATAAATATCGGCTGCATGTTGAAGAATTCGAATTCCGGGTTCATAGTGGTTGAATAAAACGGTTGTACCAAACTTAACCATAAGTGCAGGTGCAATGTGAGCGATATGTTTGAATACTTTGCGTTCCACGAAAATTGAGGCGTAAGCATTTCCGCGGCGTTCTGCCCAAACTCGCACCAGATTGAGAATTATTTTTCTTGAAGTCCAGTCAACCAAATAGACAAGTATTGCTAATGCAGCTGCTAGAATTAACTTCTGCAGGGAAATAACCCAGGTATGATGCAAGCCGGTAATTTGCAGTTTGTGGGTCAGGAAATCGCAGATTAAATCTTGAATAGACATTACCACGAAGATACTACATAGAGTTTTATGAGGATATAAAGTGATATGCATAAAAAAAGGCCGCCCCTTGGGACGGCCTTTCCTATGAATTGTGTTGAATTAACGATTGATGATAAGAGTGTTGCTTACCGCTGCCTTGTCTGAAATGATTCTTACAAAGTAAGTTCCATTGGAAATCGACTTCAATAATTCGAAATTATTGGTTGAAGGCTTATTGATGGTTTGTACCACTTTACCGTGAATGTCAACTACTTCGATTGTTTTGATTTTTTCAGTGCTTGTAGTTGCAATATTTACGATACCTGATTTATTTGGGTTAGGATATACTACCCAAGTATTTGATTTTATTGTTTTAACAGAATTAGCTTTTGATTCTATCACTACATCGAATCGGTCAGTACCAAATTTGTCATTGTCTGTAGTGTTGAATACATAACTTGCTTCAGAACCAATCTCTGTAAGTGTGTTGGTTTCTTTATCCAATAAATTGATGGTATATTCTGTGTTAGACAAACAAGAACTCATGGTGATTTTATAAGCATCACGTGCCATTGTTCTAACTTCCAAGGGGAAAGTTTGTTTATTTTCTCCAGTAGAAGGTCTATAGTCCATTGTTAACCATTCGTTTGTTGGTGTTTTTGTTCCGATTCCAAGATAACCACCGAAGAATTTACTCACATCGTATTTGTCAACTTCCGAAGAAACGTTTGAGTAATTTGCATTCCACTCCAAAAAGAACTGATCGGCGAATTCAATAGTATCAGTTACAAATTCAATTTGACCGCGAACTTGGTTACACTTTAAGCCGCTATCCAACATTCGGAAAGCTGTTGCATCGGGGCCTGTGGTGGTTTTGTCTGCTTCATCGAAGGTAATGGAAGCGCTTGAAGCGTTAGCAATAGCAAAGAAAGAGGCTCCAATTTCGATGATGTGAGCGTTGGACCCGTTGGTAAACTTACTAGTTCCTGATTTTTGTACGCTACCAGTAGTATTGTTCCAAACGTTGTAACTTTTAGTTGTTGGATCATAGATTTGGAACTTGTCATCCACGTTATTACGTGTTAGATTTCTGAAATCAATATGACAAGGGTAAGGGTTACCAATCAAATTGTATCCTTTTAGTCCACCGGTTCCATTGTATGCTAAATTCACGGTTTTGCTACCGAAGAATAATTTGCCTTTGTAATCTATATTTCCTGCATTGGCAGCCGCACTCGGGTTTCCGAGGCCGTTTGCAACCAATCCACGGAAGAATAATAACAATCCTTTTCCTGGGTCGATTTTAGTAGGAGTATTGCTGGCGTTGATACTATCCCAACGAGAATCGGTTTCGTTCCATTGGTAGGAAGATGCTTTGCAATATCCACAAGAGCGATCCATAGAGTCTTGATTCGAACCAGAAAAAACTCCAGAAATAATCAAATCATCGGTGATTTGAGAGAGATGCATTGGGCTCTCGAATGGGAAAGCGATGGTTCTGTATGTACGAATACCGTTACTCCACATTTCGAAATAACTACCACCACTGATGGTTGCACCAGAGGGTAAAGTAGCAATTCTACCGCGGTAGGTGCCGTTATTTTTGATTTGCAAATTGGGTACCCAAGCATTCCAATCCGCTGCACTAGATGAAGCGGGTGTGCTGGATGAAGTGATACCAGCACTAGTTAACAATGTTAATACGCCTAATATTGGCAAGGGCCTTTGTAAACTTAAAGTAGAGGAAGAACCTGTTCCTACAGTTACATTGCTTAATCCGTTTATGTATAAATCACCAGCACCTTTCAGTGTTTGTGAAGGTCCGTCGAAGTAAATTGTATTGGATGAATTGGGGGAAATATATAAACTATTTCTAGTTTGAATATCAACGTCACCGCCAAAGTAAACGCTTCCGCCCCCTTTGAAAACCAATCTACCACCTTGGCTTGAACCCGGAGGGGTTTCCATAGTTAAATTACCATTAATATCAGCTGTTGTGGTTCCTTTTAATTCAAATCGAAGAGTATCGTTACCTGTAGTCTTTAAATTGGAAGTGGAATGCGTGAAGAATGTACCAT
>JBJOFM010000254.1:0-8032 GCA_046048755.1 Bacteroidota bacterium
ATATTATTTTGCAAAGAAATCCTTCGCCTTTTCAGCAGGCATCATTTCTTCTTTGAATGTGTAAGCGCCAGATTTGGCCGACTTAACAACTTTGATTGCCTTAACGTATTCGTTACCGGCACCTTCTTTTTTCAGGGTTGCAACTACCTTCTTAGCCATTATTTAATCTCCTTATGAGTGGTTACCTTGCGCATATAAGGGTTGTATTTCTTCAACTCAATACGCTCGGGTGTATTTTTCTTATTTTTTGTGGTGATATATCTGCTCATTCCAGCAACACCGCTACCTTTTTGCTCTGTGCATTCTAAGATTACTTGAACGCGATTACCTTTTTTTGCCATGATTAAATCTTACCTTTCTTGAACAAATTGTTGATGCAAGAGGAAATGCCCTTCTTATCGATAGTCTTGATGGTGGATGTAGCAACCTTCAATGTAATCCATTCCCCAGTTTCAGGGATATAGAACTTTTTAGTCTGAAGATTAGGATAAAATCTACGCTTCGTCTTCTTGTTAGAATGGGAAACGTTGTTACCCTTCATCGCTTTTTTACCGGTTAAATCACAAACGCGAGACATAATTTTTGGGGTTGCAAATATAGTTAAATGAATTTATTAATACAAACAATTTAAATAAAATAGTACGAGTTTATCGGTTTTTTTCTTCCTCCGGGTCATTTTCTTTTGGATCTTGCACCAAGGGCAACAAAGTTAATACACTTATTAGGATTCCCGACTGTCTTTCAAGGAAACTTTCCACCATAAAACCCGCAATCAATAAAATTAGCCATTTACCGGTTCGTAATTTCCAAAGACCACCCAGTAACCAACTTAGCGCCAAAAGCAAGGCGAGCCAGCCTCCCTGAACGGCTATTTGCAGCCATTGATTGTGAATTCCTATTCGATGCTGCATGGCTAGCTGCGATTTAGAATCATCATACCCTTTCATCATAGCTGTAAATTCTCCCTCTACTCCCACTCCCCAAGGATTATTTTTAATAACACTTAGTGCAGCGGTCCAAGCTTCCACCCGTTGCCCCATGGAACGATGATTAGTATCCCCGCCATTCAAAACAATCGAAAAATCCTCAACCGTATTAATTATTCGGTGTCTAATGCTCGGTAACAAGGAAGAAACAGTTATTAATACAACCAACACCGCGGACACTAATTTCAATATCGCACCCCTACCAATTTTCTTTGATTTCGCAAATTTCAACACCAATAACCCAACACCCAAATACAACATGATCAATCCCGTGCGGAGTGCTAAAACATGCAATGCAATGATTGTTAAACTAACCACTATTATGGACCAACCTGCATCCGTAGTTTTAATTCGATTCGACAAATAATCCTCAAAAAACATTAATATCGACAAAGCCACTAAGGCTCCGTACTCGATATGATAAACCTGAGTAAACATTGGTATGGGTTTACTTTCCAATACCATCAAGCTATAAAATTGCCAATGTTGCCAATAATGAATACACGATGCCACAACGATCCAACAATGTGGTAGCAAATAAAACCACCAACTGCTAGAAGTCCTGTTAGGGAATCGCTTGTTTAACACCATGGCCAACAACAGTATTAACAGGGGTAATTTAATCTGAACATAGCTTATAATGGAGTGATAAGAACTTCCAGTGCTTACAGAAACCAATACTATTAAAATAAAAAGCAATAGACCCATCCATCCGAACCATTGCTGGTCTTGAGTCTTGCTGTTCTCACTTTTACCTAAAAACAAGTGTAAAGCGAAGAATCCGAAAAAAATGGATGAAAGGGCGGTTGAAAAATTCAAACATGCGATGGAAATCCACAAAGAATTGTCTAACAGTATATTACCATAGACTTCAACTTGCTTAAACCATGCACTTGATTTCAAAGAATGGAAATTTAATTAATCTGAATTATTGCCTTACAGCGAACTTTCTTCACACCGTTAGGGTGCCGCATATCGAAAAATAAGTTTAGATTTTTTGGCATCCACATTCAATTTGCGAGCAAGTGATTCGCTGATAATAATTTCGGAGTCTGGCTTGCCTTTAGCTGGCCCCATTACGACGCACCATACAATGCTCTTGGTATCTGGATTCACTAAGGCTACCACTTCCCCATTTTTATGATTATTGGCCAACACCCAATGCCTTTCGGGGTCCATACCTGTTTGCCCTACCGATACTTTTACATTTTTTTCGTACTCCTTCATTGCTACTTTTTTCTTGGCACCTAATTCAGGCATTCCACCCGCATCTCGCTTGTTTCCATCCGATGTCTTTACCGTAGCCGAAACGGAGGATGCATTTTTGCCATTTTGCCCATTTGCCAAACTGTCTTTTTGCGATAAAACCACTGGATTTGGCGCAATAGCATTATTGGGCACTAGCACTGGCTTTTCGTTAGCCTGCTGAGTTGGCGATTGCAAATCACTTCGGTTTGAGGTAGCATTATTTGCCAAGGATGTAGAATTTGAAGAAGTAGCTGAATTGTTATCGATAGTTCCCGTTGAGGTTAATCCAGTCGTTTCGTTTGCTGTAGAATTTTTCCTTGCCTCTGGCGGCAAAACTAACACCTGACCCACTTGAAGGTTATCCGATTCTAAATCGTTTAAATTTTTAATCCGATCAACCGATATTCCATATTTTTTACTGATACTATACAATGTTTCACCCGATAGAACCGTTACAACTACCGCAGCCTTATTGATATCACTGGCCAATAACATGGTTGTTCGCTCAACTCTCGCCGCTTCTCTTACACGTTTTATTGAATCTTGAGAACTCAACAATTTATTGGTAGTTGTTCCATTAGAAACGGCATTGGAATTACCATTTTTCACAACCGCTGATCCATTTCCTGTTCGAACAATTGCCGAATTATTGGCAGATGTAGGATTACCTGTTGAATTCCCTCCCCCAACTGCAGTAGAACCATTTGATGTTCCAACATTCCCAGTACCCGTGCCATTGGTGGACGAAACCGAAGTTGAATTATTGGATGCTGAATTTGTTGCGGTATTGCTTGATGACCCTTCAACCGGTAATTTCACATCAGCACTGCTGCTCGCCGGTCTAACCTTAATTACGGCACCTGTTTTCAACACTGGAAAATCTGGATTCAAATCCTGCAATGCTTTAACCGTAGTTTTATACTGCTTAGATAAACTGTAATACGTCTCTCCTTTCTTTACCGTATGATTTAAAATCGGTGAAACGTTATTTGCCGATGGATCGGGAGTCTTCGAGGAGCTTGTTTGTGCTGATAGCTGTGCACTATAACTAAAAACCATTCCCGAAGCCAATATATAAAACCAAATTTTTCTCATGGAGTTTGAATAGAAACAATATTAATTGAAATACCGAATTGAAAGGAATCCCTTCGTCCACCATTCACCTGTCTGTTCAATTTAGTTTACAAAACAACTCATACACGTGTTCACTACCGTTTTCGAAAAGCGATAGTTGTCAAATCACATCCCAAGTTTTGGGCAATGGACCAAGTTCACCATTCTCTAAATAGACAATCTTGTGGGCGATATTTCTTGCAACGTGCAGGTTGTGGGTAATGAACAAATACGCTATTCCCCGTTGATTTTGCAATTGAACCAACAATTCTAAAACTTGTTTTTGAACAATTGGATCTAATGCCGCAACTGCCTCATCCAAAATTAATACTTGTGGCTGTGTGGCTAATGCCTTGGCGATGCATAATCGCTGCCGTTGACCACCACTCAATTCATGGGGCCATGATTCCAATAAATGCTCGGACAATCCTACTTCTTGCATGGCTTTTTTGGCCGATAATTCGGATTCTTCCGCTGTTTGCCTGCAAACCTGTTTAAATATCTCAACCAACGACATACGGGCTGTTTGATTGGGATTTAAGGAACTGTAGGGGTCCTGAAAGACCATTTGAACCCCAGTAGGAGGATTTTTAGGTAATTTCTTACCGTTTAACCAAACCTCACCTTGGGTAGTTTTTTCCAAACCAACCAAAATTTTTGCTAATGTAGATTTTCCCGATCCACTCAACCCAACCAAAGCCATCGTTTCTCCGGCGTGTAAATCTACAGTGATTGCATTGAGTGCACGAAAAGTAGATTTTCTTGTACTGGGATACACCTTGACTACATCTTTAACGGTTAAAACTGTTGGTACCGTTGAGAAATCATGGGCACGCAATTCTGGATTATTCGCTGGAAGCGCAGACAATAATTCTTTTACATATGGGTTTCGAGGATTAGCAAGTTCAATTTCATTCTTTTTGTTATCGTCCAAACGAATCCCTAATACTTCCTCTTTTGTTCCCTGATCTAATAATTCGCCTTTTCTTAATACAGAGATAGAATCTGCGTATTCCGAAACTAAATCCAATTCGTGACTCACCCACAGCAATGCAGAACCTTGTTTTTTGCACAGCCTGAACAAATCGTCCATTACTGCTTTTCTTGAAACACTGTCCAATGCCGTGGTTGGTTCATCGGCCAAAATTAAAGGTGGATTATGCAAACACGCCATGGCAATCATTACTCGCTGTCGCTGACCGCCACTTAATTGGTGCGGGTAGGACTCTAGAATTCTGGCTTGTAACGATTGCAGTCCCAAATCTAAAAACTTATTGAAAATTAGTTCCTGCGCTTGTTTTTGATTGGCACCATGAATCTTTGCAGCTTCTATTAGTTGTTTACCGCATGTCTGTTGAGGATTTAGCGCTGTCATGGGTTCTTGAAATACCATTCCAATGGATTTTCCCCGTACTAACAACCATTCCTTTTCTGATACGTCTAATACATTGGTATGCTTGGCAAACGAAATTGTTCCAGATTGAACGAGTTTAGGGCTCAGCAACCCAATAGTCGCTAATAATGTTAGCGACTTCCCGCTGCCACTTTCACCGATGATTGCATGAATTTCACCTGGTTTAACCGATAATTGAGGCAAATGTACTAACCCTTTATTCTCGGGGGTGCTAATTTGTAAATTAGCTATTGACAGTAATTCTGTTTTTTCTTCTACCCCAAGCATACAATTATTACAGCGATCAAATTTACAAGCAATTGTTTAAAGATACATAAACAAAAAGGGCTACCCGTGAGTAACCCTTTTGTTGAAAATTGATTTCAAATTTGATTATTAAAAACCACTATGGGTCTGTAATGTTTAGTTTAATTGGAATTTCTCTCCAAGATTTCATCATTACCCCGTTATTGTTACCAGGAATCCATCTTGGTGATTTCTTCAATACGCGGATGGCTTCGGTGGTAAATTCGGGACAACTTGGGGTTTCTTCCACTGCGGATACTCGAGATACCCTACCTACTTCATCTACCACAAACCGCAACATCACGTACCCGTTAATACCATCGTCTTGACAACGAATTGGGTACTGAAAATTATTTACAACGAATTCCTTGAACTTCTCATCACCGCCAGGGAATTGTGCTTTAATTTTAACTTCGGAAGGCCCTTTATTTTCACCAGATCCGCCGCTATTATCCACGATATCGTCATCCGGTAGTATCAATTCATCGGACCCAATTTGATCTTGAGCACCAACTACGTTCACCGCATCGGGGGGATTTAAATTATCGTCTTCCGAAGCATTGGGATTGATATCTGGAACAACGTAGGCCTGAGTAGTAAGAACAGGCTCCTCGATTTTGGGGGGTTCTTTTTCCTCTTCTTTTTCGTCTTCCGGTTCTTTTATATCGTCCACTGAAGTTGTTACGATTACACGTTCCTCTTCCACTTCTTCCGTGTTGTTTAACAAAACAGGAAGACCTGCAGCTGTTAACGCGATTAGAGAAGCAATTACTGTTGCCAATACCTGATTCTTGGAAAACATAGTACGTATTTTGTACGCACCGTAATCCTTGATACGGTCGGCGAACACCAATTCCAAGCGATCGCTAGAATTTGGTTGTTCCCAATTGTTAAATAAATCTTTCAACATTGACATAGCTATTACTTTTTAGGTGGAATTTGAGCAACCAATTTTTTCTCGATGGCGTTAAACCCGTCATCGGTAACGAAATACTTAGCTACTTGAGTGATCATAAATTCATCCATTACATCGATGATGTTTTTGTAGGTAGCTTTATCGTCGTTCTTTACCAGCACTACCAACTTAGACTCTTTCTGTAATTTTTTAACATCGCGATCGATTTTATTTACCGCTGCAGTGTCTTTTTCATCGGTTTCATTCAATTTCACTTGCAACTTTTGTAATTCGCTCAACAATTGAAAGTTTTTCTCTTTCAATAATTTACGAAGACCATCTTTGGTATAATCGATTTCGGTAATCACGGTTGCATTACTAATTTGACCGGTATAATAGAAAATTCTATCGTCCCCGCTAACTAAAATGGTCACCGCATCGCGCACTTCTGGTTTCTTAATATTGGTATTATCCTCAATTTTCTCTGGGAAAATCATACGCAAAACCTTTGGTTTAGAAAACGTGGAAGTTAACACGAAGAAAGTAAGTAATAGAAATGCTAAGTCAACCAACGGGGTCATATCCACCCGGGTACTCTGTTTTTTGGCGCGTTTTTTCCCACCTTTACCTTGGGAATCGCCACCGCCTTGAATTTCTGCCATTTTCTTATCCTCCTTATTTTATTCCGGTTTTGCTTCCAAACCCGTAATCATTTGAAACTTAGATACGCGTGCTTCTCGAAGTACATCGATAACATTTTTAACGGTTTCGTAGCGTGTATCTTTCGCCGCTTTAACAACAAACTGCATGTAGTTGTCTTTATCGAAACTTTGGTTCTTTTCTTGTGCAGCAGCTTCACGCATTTTAAAATCGTTATCGGCTACTAGTCTGGATTTCAACACCCAGTTGTATAGTTCGCAAGTTCTGATTTTATTGGCGGTATCGTAAGGGACACCGGCCGCAGCTTCGGCTATTTTTGCACGTTTTTCAGCTTCCTGTGCCAAGAAGGAAGGTAATTCGGCCACTCTCATTCCAAGGGGACCGCTACCAATGAACTTCTTGATTTCTTCTTCACTCAATCCAACTTTGTAATCCACCATCATGTCACGCAGTACTTTTTCTTTAACGGCTGCGTTGGTGATGTCTATAAATACTCTGCCGGTTTCGTCGATAGTTACCAAAAACACCTGTTTAGGAATTTCCTTTTCGGTGGTTGAAGCTGGTGGATCAACAAAAACTGGCTCTGGAGAACGGAAACTGGAAGTAAGCATGAAGAACGTAACCAACAGGAATGCCAAGTCCACCATGGGCGTCATGTCCAAAGATGGGGTTGAACGGGGCATTTTTACTTTTGGCATATTGTTATTCTTTGCCGCTTATACTTTTAATAAAAGAAAGGTAAACGTGATTGTTAAAATTAATTAGCCCCTTGAGAAGACTGGAAGTTAGAGATAATTGAATAACTCGCTTCATCCATGCTGTGGGTCATTGAATCAATTCTGTTTGAGAAATAGTTGTAACTAATAATCGCCAACGTAGAACCAATGATACCAAATGCAGTATTTACCAAGGCTTCAGAGATACCAGTTGCCAAGGCAGCAGTATCCGGAGCACCTGTGTTCGCTAACGCAGCAAATGCTTTAATCATACCCAATACTGTACCGATAAGACCTACCAAGGTACCAATCGAGGCCATGGTAGAAATAATAACCAAGTTTTTAGAAAGCATCGGTAATTCCAAACCGGTTGCCTCTTCTAATTCTTTTTCGATAGCAGCTTTTTTCTCATCGCGATTCAACGACTCGTTTACGCTAACGCTTTTGTAACGGGTTAAACCACTTTTTACAACGGCAGCTAATGATCCTTGTTGTTTGTCGCATGCGGCGATAGCACCATCGATATTTCCATTAGACAACATACCTTGCATGTTTCTAACAAACGCAGCAACGTTACCTTTACCATTAGAAGCAGCTAATGTAATTCCACGCTCGATAGAAACTAAAATTACAATGATGTTTACCGCAATCAACATAGGTACAATAAATCCACCCTTGTGAATGATACCTAATAAGTTTAACGGATGACCTTTTA
>JBJOFM010000255.1:0-14658 GCA_046048755.1 Bacteroidota bacterium
AAATTTAAATTACACAAACAAGTTTTTCCGTTCGCATTACGGATATTCATTAATCGCTTAAAAATCTACCTTCTTAATTTCGATGTAAGCTTAGTTACCATACTAATAATATCCTCACTAATCCTCAATTTGAAAATTACCAGTAAACAAGCGGGCAATAACAATAAATTCCCTGTTATCGCTGAAAGTATCGGTTGATTCTGGAAGGGTCTAAAGAATTCTGAAACGCTAATAAATACTGCCATAATCAGAATGGCTAAAACAACATTTTTGTTAATTGGTTGCATACCGTATACTCGCCATACCAAAATCCCAAGAACCATACCCGAAACTAACCAAACCAAACCCGTAGCCATAGCCGCACCATTCAGCCCCATCGTGGGAATTAACCATTGATTCATCCGTATAGCCGCAAAAATTGCAACCACATTAACGATTAAGGTATAATAGTAACGCTTCGAGAAAATCAGCATCGCCGAAGAATTACCTTGAAGCAAAACAAACAACTTTCCTATTCCCAAAAACAACACAGCATACTTACCACTGCGATACAATTCACCGTTGGGCATAATTGAAAAAAATGCATCAATGTTTATCCAGATTACAAGTAGCACCAGCGAACCTAGAACAAACTGATTTAAACTTGTTTTTTCGTACAATCGTTTTACTTCCGCTTGATCGTTATTGTGAATGGCTTCCGATAATTTGGGGTTGGCAATCTGCAAAATACTGCGCGTAGGAATCTCAATTAATACACTCATGCTTAAAGCAATACTATAAACACCCGTATCCGTCATGCCTTGAATTTTTGTTACCATTAAAAAATCCATACGCTGCAAAACCAACATCGCCACATAGGTAAAAAACAAATAGGCAGTATATCCTAAAAATTCTCGTTTCAATCCATCAGACTGTTGTATAAAATTCCAATTCGGCCGATAACTGATTGGGGTTGTACTACTTACACTTACGATATTCAGGAAGCAAACAACACCATACACCAAGGCCACACTTACTAGGCAACTCCAAAAGTCCAATTGATTTTGATAGTATAGAAAACCTATCAGCGCCAATCCGATTCGAACTACATTTTCACGCAGAAAAGATGCAAACACGATTTTGCCGATGGCCGCCGAAAACACTTCATACACCGTGTTGAATACAAAGAAAAATACAAATGGGTAAAGCAAATTATAATAAGGCAAAAATGACTTACCCTTCTCACCCAAATACTGAATTACCCAAGGTTTGCCAAAAGCCAAGAACAATGAAACAATTAAAATACCAATCAAGGGCACTAGAGTAATCCAAAAACCAATGCCATTGTGACCGTTTTTCTCATTTTTAAAAACAGGGAAAAACTTCCAAATGGAATACCCGGTTCCCAGCTGACCTACACCTGCCAACAAAGCACCCATTTCAATAAATAAGCGAAAAACTCCATTTTCCGCAGGAGAAAAAACCAATGGAAATAAGAAAAACGTACTCAATAAGCCAATTACACTGCCTGTGTAATTCACTATAGAGGCCCAAAAACTATGTTTAGCTATGGCTCCGCTCATGCAACAAAGGTAAACTATGCATCATAATTTGAATATTTTTTGGAAATCTATTTTCAATTTCCTTACATTTGCTTTTCAACACAAACGAATACTAATACACTTATGAAAAAATTTTCCATTTTAGCTGCTGCTGCCTTGATATTGGCAGGTGGTATGCAGAGTTGTAAGCCTGATGAGCCGACCAACAACAACACAACAGCTCCAACTACCTACACCCAGAAAATCTTATTAGAGTATTTCAGCGGTGCTTGGTGTCAGTATTGCCCAGACGGACGCGTTGTTGCAGAAAAATTAATCACCAAATTCGGAGCTAACAAATTCTACCCTGTTACTTACCACGTAGGTGACTATCTAGAGAATGCTGATGCTACTGCTACTGCTACTGCTTTAAACGTTGCTGGCTACCCAACAGGTGCTATCAACCGTGTTGGTGGAGCTGTAAACAGAACCATGTGGGAATCAAAAGCACAAGCGGTTATTGATGAAGGTGCAAAATGTGGTTTATCTATCGATGCTACTGCAAAATCAAACAACACCTATACCGTAAAAGTTAAATTGGGTATCGGTAAAGAAGCTCTTTCAGGTGCTTATAAAATTGACGGCTTATTGATGAAAAAAGTTGATATCAGCCCTGCAGGTGTAGCAACCGATGCTAGCGGTAAGTGGTTCGGTCAAATGAACTATTATTACAACACTGCTGGTCACCCTTACTACAGAAAAGGTACTGCCTTCACAACTTCATCCGGTAGCACTGTTTACGTAATCACTGAGTATGACCACGTTCACATCCACATGCAGTCTTTCAGCACTGCTGTTGACGCTGCTAAATTGGCTGCTGGTTCTTTATCTGAGTATTCTTTCTCTGTTGAGATCCCCTACGGTGATCCTTCTGAGTGGTACTTCATCGCTTCTGCTAACAAAGGCGGTTTAGCTCCACAAACTATGAACACTCAAAAAGTTGAATTCGGTTCTACTGCCGCTTTCGACTAATACAAGTAATTCACTTTTAAAAAAGACCGCCTTATCGGCGGTCTTTTTTTTTATGAATAAATCGTACATTCGTATTTCTCTAATTACCCCTACCCATGAATGCCATCCTAAAATACACTAGCAAATCAATAACACTCTTAGCGATATTATTCATTGCTTTTTTATCCTCTTGTGAAGACGAGCAACCCAAGCCACCGGTTGAACTACCATTAACTGTAACTCAAACACAACGAGCGATGCTATTATATTCGGGTTCCACCAATACAACTGCTAGTGGCAGTTTGGCATATCCTACATTTTTATCTACCATCGCCGCAGATCCATCGATAATAGGAGTAAATATGCAAGTAAAGACGTTAACCTACTTGGTACCCTTATTTTTTAAATCAGCCACTAACGATACTCCATTCGTCGCCCCCTTTATTAACGAATTACATCGATACACTACCGGACCCGATTCCACCGCAGTACCCACCTTTTGGATGAATAATAGCTATTTAGGAAACGCTTCCACTACAGATGCAGACATACTTTTTCATTACAACAAAAATATTGCGGGCAAAACACCGAGTATGGGAATTGCTGCAAAAGCAAAAGCAAGTACCAATAATTCTATTGAAATCACTTACAAGACAGCGGCGTACAGTGCGTTACAAGGAGACTACCATGTCTCCGTCCTAATCTTGGAAGACTCGGTTTCAGGTTATCAAGCAGGTTCCCCAAATTCTTATGTAATCCATAGAAATGTAATACGGGCCTCGGCCATTAACAATGCAGGTGGGATACCAAGTGCAGTTAATAGTATTCCCTTAATCTCAAATCCTGCAAATAATTCCTCTGTAGAAAAATCGATGACGTTCCATTACGAACCCATCCGTCAATCCGTAAAAGATTTGTACCCAAGCTTAATATACTGGGATTACAATCCACAAAACACCTCAGTTTTGGTATGCATTTGGAAAAAAACGGCATCGGACAGCAAACCTTATGAGTTTATAAATGCGGTATTAACACACGTAAATTAATTGCTAGGTGGTAAACTCCTGAATCACTTAGGTTCATTCTCTACAGTGATTCCTGATTTCATTCAGATATAATAGGAACAGTACATTGCCGTTAGGTACAACCGCTATACCCGAAGTTGATTTTCACTTTTAGTTACTGACCTTTGAAATCCGCCTTGCGCTTTTCAACAAATGCAGACATCCCTTCTTTTTGATCTTCAGTAGCAAACAGCAAATAGAAATTTTTGCGCTCAAAGTACAATCCTTCTTGCAAATGCGAATCGAAGGATTTCAAAACACTTTCCTTCGCTAACTGAATTGCTATTGGGCTCTTATCAGCACAAGCCGATGCCATTTTTATCGCTTCCTCCAAATACAATTCAACAGGCACAACTTTATTAATCAAACCAGCAGCTTTTGCTTCATCAGCAGAAATAAATCGTCCCGTTAATACCATTTCCATCGCCAACGCCTTGCCCACGGCCTTCGTTAGTCGTTGGGTACCTCCAGCACCAGGCATAACACCAATATTAATTTCCGGCTGACCAAATTGTGCGGTTTCCGATGCCACGATCATATCGCAGTGCATCACCAATTCACAACCTCCACCCAAAGCAAATCCACTCACCGCGGCTATAATTGGTTTTTTTGTTTTACGAATGGTATCCCAAGTGGTAAACTGATCAATTTTCAACATGTCAATAGCCGATTTCCCAGCCATCTGTTTAATATCCGCACCCGCAGCAAACGCTCTATCGTTGCCCGTTATCACAATTGCCCGAACTGAATCATCGGCATCCAATGCCAACAAAGCGTCTCGAATTTCACCCATGAGTTGAAGATTTAATGCATTCAACTCTTTGGGTCTATTTAATTGAATCAAGGCAACAAACGGAGCTACCTCCTTATTCACCAAAATGTATTCAAACGAATTCATAATTTACTGCAAAGGTACAACTGCCTAGGTATTTCTTGCCGATAACCACCGTCTATTTTCCGCCAACCAATACAAAAATCTTGCAATCAAATATCCCAATAAGCCTCCAAAAACAACATCTCCCGGATAATGCACACCTAAATAAACTCGTGAATATGCTACTGCCGCAGCAATTCCGTAAAAGGCAATGCGCTTTCCCGAACTTAGTCCTAAAACCATCGTAGCCAATCCTAAAACAGCAAACATATTGGCAGCGTGACTGCTAACAAAACCGTATTTACTACCCGGTTTTTCATCAGGTAACCTTACTGGTTTCTCGGCAATGGGAGCATTCATGGTTTCCTCGAAAACAGGCCTTGTGCGCTTGGTTAATGGTTTTAAAATCCTCGAACTAATGCTATCAGCCAAGCCAAAAGCAACAAATGTTAATACAATTGGCACCCAAACACGTTTGCCAAATTTTTTGAGATACAAATAGATAATTAGCAAATAAGCGGGAATAAAGGTCCATTTACTGCTTAAAAACACCATCAAAGGATCTAGCAGCGGATGTGAAAAATCGTAGTTTATCCATGTAAAAACCACTTTGTCTACGGGATCCAGGATAAACATCAAACTCATGCTCGGAATATCTATTTTTTTTTCGAAACTATGATGATTCTTGGAGAAAAATCTTTGTCAAAGTCATCTAATTGATAGTTACCAAACATTTTTACTAACTGTAAATCGCTGTCACGATGAAGATCCACCAATGCAGAGGATGAATAGATTTTCACTTCTTCTTGAAATTCCAAGCGATTAACCGATTTACCTTGCTCTTCACCCCTTCTATCATCAACGAAGATTTTTTTATAAATCCTACCATCGGCAATCCGCTTCTCCGTACCAAAATCAACCCCATCAATGGTTTGCCATGTTAGCGGCTGAAGCAGTCCATTTTCCGCTTGTGCAATTAGTGGAGCCGCGTTAAGATAATCTTGAACTACGTATCCACCCGAAATCAAATTACCAGCCATTGCCCTAACCGCTTTTAAATCATCTGCTGTGTTTTCAAAATAACCAAAACTGGTAAATAAATTAAATACTGCACTCAAATCTCCAATAGGATAGGGTTCTCGCATATCATGTACGCTAAAATCAATACCGCCAAACCCTAACTCTTCCACCTTACCCTTTGCATAGGCAATACTGTTTTCACTCAAATCCAACCCCCATACGTTCAACCCTAAATCAGCCAATACCATAGCATGCCTCCCCTTCCCGCAACCTATATCTACTACACGACACCCCTGTTTCAATGATAGAAAATGCACCAATTTCTCTATAAAAATTCGCGCTTCCTCATAGTTCCTATGCTTATATAACAAATGATAATACTCGGTATCAAACCAACTTTCAAACCACTTCATCGATAAATCTTAAATTTTCCCAAAGTTACTGTAACTTTTGCATCTGTTGGTCGTATAACAACCCAAGGACAATGACTTCCGATGATTACAATCAGTGCGTGGAAAAGTACGCGGATGCAATTTATAGATTTGCATTCCGGCATTTACGCACCGAAGATGACGCAAAGGAAATTGTTCAAATATCGTTTGAAAAGTTTTGGATGAAACACGCAAATATTCAAATAGAGAAAGCAAAGAGTTATCTTTTCACTATTGCCAATAATTGCATAGTGGATGAATTTCGTAAAAGAAAATTCACTACCGATATCGATGCTTTGAGTGCTGGCGATCATCCCAAAACCGAATCATCGTCAACAGACCATAGACTAAAAGAAATTCTTCAAAAAGCCTTGGACGAATTAACTCCATTATTGAGAACCGTATTATTACTTCGTGATTATGAAGGATACTCCTATGCCGAAATCGGAGAAGTTACCAACCTCAATGAATCTCAAGTTAAAGTTTACATCTTCCGGGCACGTCAAACCATGAAAATGAAACTGGGTACAAATCCATTAACCGCCTAACGATGAAACAAGAAGAAATTGAATGGATGTTGTTCGAATTAGCCGAAGGGAATCTTTGCGGAGAAGAATTACTATTTTGGGAAAAACAGATTCAAGAAAATCCCGAAATAGCGCATCTTTACCTGCAACTAAAAAGCACCTATCTAACGGACTCAACACTTTCCAATGGAAAAATTTATTCAACCACTGAAATCACCCAACCATTATCAAACTGGGGAAACGATCTCATCTACAACGATAAAAATGGATTAAAACGATTTTCACAGGGTATGCATTTCGAAAGCAAACCCTACGATAACCATGATATTCATACCCGTTTAGATGATTCAACTGCTCCATTAACCCTATCAAAAAAACGGTATTCTATTCGGTTGGGATCGGCCATCGCCCAGTATTCAACTGCAGCAGTTATTGTTTTATTGGGATTCATTGCTTGGAATTGGATGTACCAAACACCGAGCACCCAAACCAAAATAACAAGTTCTTCTTCCGAGAGACTACAAAACCAAAGTTCGGAGTACAACAGTACAGAATTGGCAAAATCTTCTAAACAAAATCAGCTTTCAAACACTAAATCATCCACAACCCAAATGGATAATTTAAAAAAGAAACGAACACATCTAGTAGCCAATAATTCGGAAGAGCATTCCAAAAGTAATCCTACAATGGTCTCGAATTTAGAAAAATCAACACATCCGTTTATTTCAGCTACCGAAGATTATCTTTCTACTATTGCTCAAGCATCACAACACAAAAATAAAAGTGATTATTTCCATGTGCAAAACAACGCTGAATTAGCAATTAATTCACATCAAACACCTGTAAATCAACAGTTTGCCAACATAGATGAAACGGTGATAACCGTGGTAAATACACAACCAATTAGTGCAAAATCAAAACGACAATTTGTGGCATACAACGTAAAAGAAATGATGCGTAAAGGCCAACTCCCAAACATCAAAATACAACCCATCAAAGAAGAAAAAATAGGACTTATCCCTCCTTTCCGATTTGAATTGGATATTAACCAAGTCCCTGTTTATCAAACATCAAACCACCAACAATAAATAAACCATTACAACATGAATAAGCATTTACTTCCATTTTTATTGGCATTACTCTCGGGTACCCCAATGCTTACTGTAAAAGCACAAACAATAGAAGGCAATTCGCCTGTAGAGGAAACTAAAAACACCGTGATCACCTTCAAAGGAGACACATTAATTCGAAAAATCAACAGCAAGGTATCTACTTCCCCCAATTCCGTAACAACCGCATGGCAAGAATATAATTCAGCAATGATTGTTTGGACCGATACCGTTCAGAAAATAGCAAAAAAGCACCAAGAGAATCCAGCCTTGGGGGCTCCTGTTTTCCCTCCAATGCCGAAAGAACCATCGAAAAGTTCTGCGAATAATATCGCCAATGCGAACACGGTAAAAAAACAAGTTGTTCTAAGTGGTGATTATGATACCTTGTACTATGAATACAAAGAATTTGATGCAAATGGAAAATTAGTAAAAGAGGTAGTGAAAATCATGGATGAGGCCTTACAGAATAAAGAGGTTAAACAAATCGTAAAAAATGCAAACCCCTCTTCCAAAGAAAATACCAATTCCATAGAAAAATCGGTCCCTCCAATGGATAAATCGGCGCCTCCAGTGGATAAATCATCTGAATCCCAATCACCTAAAACAGTTATTGAAACAGAACAAAACTATAAAATTTTATTACCTAACAATGTTGAATTAACACCAGGTGTTTATACCATAAAACGTAAGAAGCAAACCAAACCGCAAGCCGTAATTCACGGACTAAGATTCTACTATGGCCTAAACAATGCTTATCAAATGAATGAACCCGGACCCTCATTCAAGGCCTTTAATAACACAACACTACTGCCTGTTCAGCCCGATGCAATGCCCCAGCTTAAGCGGGTTGGCAGCGATCACATGGGTGTAGAATCTTCTTGGGGATACAACCTCATCAAAGGAAAAATCAGATTTTTTAGCGGATTTAGATACGACAATTTCGATTTCCGATTCCAAGACCCTACCACCGTTATTTTACCGAATAAACCGGTTTTTACCAATCAATCGCTTGACCCCACCGTGGATCCAAACCCCGAACAAATTGAAAGCCAATTATCCACCCACTACATTGGCGTCCCATTAGCCCTAGGTTTCACGAGTAATATTGATAACTCAAACCTAACCATTCGCGCAGGATTTACAGCGAATTACCTAGTATATTCCAGTTTCCGTACACGATTTAAAGACAAATCCAAAAATAAGGTGGTGGATGATTTCAATCTCAACGATTTTATGCTGATGCCAACAGTACAGATGGAATATGGAGACGTAGGACTATACATGAGTTATTCTACTAGCAGTATATTCAGAGCAAACGAGGCTTACCCAATGCGTTTACTAACCCTTGGATTAAGTTTAAACTTGAGTTAATCGCTTCCGAATTCATGAATTACGCCGAAATTGTTGCTTATCTTTGCAGCGCAATTTCCTATGAGCGCAAGAGTTTGGAATCCCATTAAATCCTATTCAGATATATTATTTGAACAACACGGTGCCATTGCTAAGGTAACCATCAACCGTCCTGAAGTTTACAACGCATTCCGCCCGCAAACGGTAATGGATATGTTGGACGCTTTCGATATTTGCAGAGAAAGACAAGACATTGGTGTAGTAGTCCTTACAGGCATTGGCGATAAGGCGTTTTGCAGTGGCGGAGACCAAAACGTAAAAGGAATTGGTGGTTATGTTGATGACAACGGCGTTCCCCGATTAAATGTCTTAGACTTACACAAGAAAATCCGTTCCCTGCCTAAGCCGGTAATTGCCATGGTTAATGGTTATGCTATTGGCGGTGGACATGTACTACACGTGGTGTGCGACCTAACCTTGGCTGCTGATCACGCGAAATTCGGACAAACTGGCCCGAAAGTGGGTTCATTTGACGGCGGTTTTGGTTCGTCCTATCTCGCTAGACACGTTGGACAGAAAAAGGCCAGAGAAATCTGGTTCCTTTGTCGCCAATATACAGCAGACGAATGCGAAAAAATGGGTTTGGTAAACAAGGTAGTCCCATTAGAAATGCTGGAAGACGAAACAATAGACTGGTGCAACACCATTTTACAACGTTCACCGATGGCCATTAGAATGCTGAAACGTGCCTTCAACGCTGAATTAGACGGTCAGCACGGGTTAATGGAATTAGCAGGTGATGCTACATTGCTCTATTACCTCACGGAAGAAGCGCAAGAAGGGAAAAAAGCTTTCCTCGAAAAGCGCCAACCAGACTTCCAACAATTCCCCAAATTCCCCTAACCTTAATCAAAAGGAATTGACTTTTTCCATATCCTAGATTCACAGAACCTATATTTGTAATTAATTACTATGAGCCATACCAAAATAAAAGTAGCAAACCCAGTAGTTGAACTGGATGGCGACGAAATGACCCGTATCATTTGGCATTTCATCAAAGACAAATTAATCCTTCCTTATTTAGATTTAGATATTAAATACTACGATTTAGGAATGGAACATCGCGATGCAACCAACGATCAAGTTACCGTTGATGCCGCTGAAGCCATCAAATTATATAATGTTGGAATTAAATGCGCTACTATCACTCCTGATGAAGCTCGAGTTAAGGAATTCAACCTTAAACAAATGTGGAAGAGCCCTAACGGAACGATCCGCAATATTTTAGATGGTACAGTATTTCGCGAACCTATTGTTTGTTCTAATGTTCCTCGTCTAGTTCCCAATTGGACGGCTCCAATTTGTATTGGAAGACACGCTTTCGGAGACCAATACCGCGCTACCGACTTCGTAACCAAAGGGAAAGGTAAACTTACTATCAAATTTGAAGGCGAAGACGGTCAGGTAATTGAACACGAAGTCTACAATTTCAAGGGCGATGGAGTTGCCTTGGCAATGTACAATACCGAAGAGAGTATTCGAGGGTTTGCACGTTCTTGTTTCAATACCGCCATTCAAAAAGGTTGGCCATTGTATTTAAGCACCAAAAATACCATCTTAAAAAAATACGATGGTCGATTCAAAGATATTTTCCAAGAAATCTATGAAAATGAGTTCAAAGCAACCATGGATGCTAAAGGAATCACCTACGAACATCGCCTAATTGACGATATGGTTGCCTCTGCCTTAAAATGGAATGGAAACTTCGTTTGGGCTTGCAAAAACTACGACGGTGATGTTCAATCCGATACCGTTGCTCAAGGATTTGGATCCTTAGGACTTATGACCAGTGTTTTAGTAACGCCCGATGGAAAAACGATGGAAGCTGAAGCAGCACACGGAACTGTTACCCGACATTTCCGCATGCATCAACAAGGTAAAAAAACTTCAACCAACCCCATCGCGTCTATTTTCGCATGGACAAGAGGTTTGATACACCGCGGAAACTTAGATAACAACCAAGAATTAATCAATTTCTGTAATACACTAGAGAAAGTTTGCGTAGATGTTGTTGAAAGCGGTAAAATGACAAAAGACTTGGCAGTTTGTATCTATGGAGATAAAGTCACTGAAGACCAGTATTTATATACCGAAGACTTTTTAGAAGCCATCAATAGCGAACTAAAAAGTCGTCTTTCCAACTAGAAGTAATACCCTAATTTCAATCAAATAAAAAAGAGAGGCTCATCTTCACCGATGGGCCTCTCTTTTTTTAATGCGTTAAAACTCCACTATTAACTGAAGAAATCTCGCATTTTATCGAAGAACGATTTTTCCTTGTCGTTGGGCTTAAAATTCTCAGCATCCAACAACTTCTCCATGGTGGCCTTTTCTTCTGAATTTAATTTTGTGGGTACATACACATTTACTACAACCAATTGATCTCCTGTGCCGTAGCCGTTAATTTCTGGAAATCCTTTTCCTTTTAATCGAAGAACTTTTCCAGCCTGTGTCCCGGCATCAATTTTAATTCTTACTTTGCCATCTAAGGTTGGAACTTCCACAGAATCCCCTAATGCCGCTTGCGGAAAGCTCATCCACAAATTGTACAATACATTGTTGCCATCACGGGTAAGGTCTTCGTGTTCGATACCTTCAATTAATACGATCAAATCACCGGAGGCTCCGCCACCAGGACCAGCATTTCCTTTACCATTCATGCTAAGTTGCATACCTTCCGCAACTCCACCTGGAATTTTAATCGAAGTCTCTACCTCTTGCGAAATTAGACCCTGTTCATTGGCATCTTTGGGCTTACTTTCAACCATTTTCCCTAAACCATTACAAACAGGACAAGGGCTTGAAGTAGCCATTTGACCTAAGAACGTATTGGTAACTCTGCGTACGCTTCCCTGGCCATTACACTGCTTACAGGTTCCGTACTTCACGCCTTCTGCCTCTACCATTCGGCGATATTTCACCTTCTTCTCTACGCCAGATTTCATTTCAGACAAGGTGAGTTTCAATTTAATCCGAATGTTTGAACCTACACTTCTTCGAGATCCACCGCGACCTCCGCCTCCAAAGAACGACCCAAAAACATCACCATCCCCAAAAATATCACCAAACTGCGAGAAGATATCATCCATACTGAACCCCCCGCCACCATATCCGCCGCCACCGCCCATACCAGCATGGCCAAACTGATCATAACGCTGTTTCTTCTCAGGATTACTCAATACATCATACGCCTCAGCCGCTTCTTTGAAATTCTCCTCGGCCTCTTTATCCCCCGGATTTTTATCGGGGTGGTATTTAATTGCTAACTTCCGGTAAGCTTTTTTTATTTCATCGGCGGAAGCACTTTTGCTAACCCCTAAAATATCATAAAAATCTCTTTTGCTCATTCAATGGTTTATTAATTGCCAACCACAACTTTGGCGAATCGAATTATTTTATCGTGTAACATGTACCCTTTTTCAACTTCGTCTATAACCTTACCCTTCAAATCTTCACTAGGAGCAGCAAACTGAGTAATAGCCTCGTGCTTTTCAACATCAAACACCTCTCCGATACTCGAAACAGACTGCAAACCAGACTTCTGTAAAATACCCATCAATTTATTATAAATCAATAAAATACCCTCTTTAGCCGACTCATTGTTTTCAGATGCTTGATCCATTGCCTTCAGTGCTCGTTCAAAATCATCAACCACCGGCAACAAACTTACGATTAAATCTTTGGAAGCGGTTTGCATCCACTCCAATCTGTCTTTCGCAGTTCGCTTTCTATAGTTATCAAATTCACTGTACAATCGAAGATATTTATCTTTTTCATCTTGTAATAGCTGGGTAACATCCTTAGCCATAGTGTCACTTTCTACACTCCCATCCGTATCAGATGCGGCAACATTGTCAGAGCCACCGTTCTCTTCGGCAGAAACGGAATCAGTCTCATTATTGTTTGATTCGTTTTTTAATTCCTCGTTTTCCTGTTCTAAATGAGTATTTTCCATATTCTTCGTTTGTAAATTCTCTTATTTCCCACACAATTGTTCAACTTTTTTGCCAAAAAAGATATTAAGACAAACTGTCATAAACAACTTTGGATTTGAATTGTATGTTTTTTGTCATAACTTCGACAAATCATCATGTTTACAGGCATCATCGAAACAATCGCGGTCGTCTTAGATATCCGTTCCAGTCAGACGAACATACATTTTCATATCTCCTGTCCATTTCTGGATGAAATTTCCATAGACCACAGCATCTCTCACAACGGAATATGCTTAACTGTTACCGAAAAATCGGAACAAGGATATTGGGTTACCGCCATTGCCGAAACACTACAAAGAACCAATTTAGGGCTATTAAAAATAGGCGATCTCGTAAATATCGAACGATGCTTACCGGTGACCGGCCGATTTGATGGACATTATGTACAGGGACATGTAGATTGCATCGGACTCATCGACGAGATTCACGATGTTGATGGATCCTATTTAATTTTCATCCAACACGATAGAGAAGCTGGTATCACCGTAAATAAGGGGAGCATTTCAGTAAATGGAATTAGCTTAACGGTAGTAGACTCCTTTCCCGATGCTTTTTCCGTAGCCATCATTCCATACACGTGGGAACATACCAATTTAAAAAATTTGGAAGAGGGCGATCAAGTGAACTTAGAATTTGATATTTTCGGCAAATACGTACAAAAATATCAGGCCATGAACCTGTAGGTTTTTCGTTTGTATAATCTTAGGTTTAAAATTCCTAAGCAAACCTGTTGCAACAACCTCCTTTACCATTCGCGCAATCAATTAAATTTCAGGGCACTACCTCCTTATTTGAATGCATTCCAAATACCTACACTGAAACACTAACAATCATTAGTTTTAGGTCAAAAAACCTTATTTTTGCTCCCAACTAACAGACAATTTAATACAGTATGAATTTGTTCTCGTTTCTATTTTCTTCCAGTCTTGGCAGAAAACTCATTATGTCACTTACCGGAATCTTTTTAATTACCTTTCTGGTTGTGCATTGCGGAATTAACGCATTAATTTACATGAACGATGGTGGAGAAACCTTCAATATCGCTGCCGAATTCATGGGACACACCTGGTACATTCGCGCCATGGAAATCGGACTATTCTTAGGTCTGATTTTACACGTTGTTCAAGGTTTGTATTTAGCATCTACCAATGCAAAACGCAGACCTCAAAACTACGCCGTTAATGGTTCTTCTGCTAACAGCACATGGTACAGCAGAAGCATGGGACTGTTAGGTACCATCATCTTACTTTTCTTGGTAGTTCACCTTCGTCACTTCTGGGTTGAAGCTCGCTTTTTGCATAGCATCAACGAAGAGAATACCATGTTTACCGTGATGGTTGCTGTTTTTCAAAACCCCATGGCAGTAGTTATTTATGTATTGGGATGTTTAAGTCTTTCTTATCATTTATTGCATGGATTTCAAAGTGCCTTTCAGACATTAGGCGTTAACCATAAATCCTACACTCCAATAATCCAAACTGTAGGTACTTGGTTTTCTATCATCATTCCTTTTTTATTCGCTAGCATGCCCGTAACTATCTTTTTGGGCTTAATTAAATAATTAGAATACCTATGAAACTCGATGCTAAAATTCCTCAGGGCCCGTTATCGGAAAAATGGAAGAGCTATAAAAGTTCTGTTCCCTTGGTTAACCCTGCCAACAAAAGAAACCTCGAAATTATTGTAGTAGGTAC